>NZ_JBFRGD010000007.1:0-290873 GCF_052115165.1 Paenibacillus sp. 2TAB23 | reverse complement strand
ACTGTACTGTTTTCCTACAGGTTGTTCCAAACGATGTACTTCACCATTACGATACCATTTCATCCACGTCTTTAACTGCGTCGTATTACGAATGAGCAACTGTTCCATCACGTCCTTTACAGGTACGCCTGCTAACCTCATTTCAATAGTCTTCATTTTTACCTCTACGGGGTAACTCACTCTTGTTCCCAAGCAAAAACACCTCCAAGTTGTACGATTATTTTACAATAGTCGCATCTTCAACTTAAAGGTGTTTTATTTTGTCTCACGGTTTGGGGTCAGTTCCGTTTCAATGGAGAACGGCTCTTTTTATTGGGCAAGCTGCTGCATAGCATCTAGATAGGCCAGTAAATCCAATCCATCTTTAGAATATGTTGTCCACAGCTGCTCACGCTGCTGCCATTTGTCAGGCCAAGACGGATCTGGCAGCGGCAGCGGCTTATTTGATTTTTTGGCTTCAAGCACCGAGGTCCACCAGCTCGGCGGGATGTGCACTTGCTCGCTTTGCAGGGAGCTGTTGAACGCATATAGGGATGCTCTCGCAGGCAATTGCCCAGACTGGTCATAGCTGAGCTGCTGGTTATTCACATCCGTCATTTCCTGAATCCAAAGGATTGCTTCGTCTTCATGCCGGCTGCTCGCAGATATGGCAAAGCTGCGCCCATTCAACCACGGATCTTGAATCTGCTCGCGGTTAACCCTCAGTTTGTTGCGGATGGTCTCCTCTAATTTCTCGTAGTCATTCCAAGTAAGAATCGCTGCGAGCAGTTGATTCTGATCAAATGCATCCTCCAATGATGATGTATCACCGCCGTCAAGGCCACTCACCCTTGACTGGAGCTCCTGGTACCAGCTTAGCTGGGACATCTGACTCTCATTTAAAGGCAGCACTTGGAGGCTGTTGTTTTGCCCGTTTTGAAAAGCAGATAGCCATGCCAACTGTTGATACAAATCGCCCGGGCTCCAATTGACGATGCTTGCTTCGGCATGCAGCTCGATCACCTTAAGCGCTACTGCTTGATAAGCTGGCCAATCGGTAGGTGGTGCTTCATGCCCTGCTTCTTCGAGCAGCGCCTTGTTCCACACAATCAAATAAGGATTCACATCCTTCGGAACAGCCCATAAATAGCCGTTCCATTTAAGCGGCTCGAGTAAGCCTGCCATCTGATCGGATAGCGCATCACCCGTCATGATGCTGTCAGCAGGCTTGAGAAAGCCTCGGACGGCATACGGCCTAACCCAGCCGTTGCTGAGCAGCATAATATCTGCAGCCTCTCCTTGCTGGCTTTGAAGCGACCACATGCGATAGGCATTGTCCTTGGAGCTCTCGTTAGCGAGCTTAACCTGTATATGCGGATACTTCATCATGAAATTGCTATTCTGTCTTTCTAGCTGCTCGAACTCGGCATTTGTTAAGGAAACGTTTACATGTATGTTTGAAAGCTGATCGACCACCAATTCACCAGGTACGGGCTGAACGTTCGATTTGCCATCGGGTTTGCCGACGCTCGCAGGGTTAGCATTTCGTGAGAAGGGGATTAACAGCAATGCGGCCAGCAGTAGAGCGCCAAGTAAAAAAGGCACATATTTTCTGGGAGTCACAGCTTTCTTCCTTTCTTCCTTAAATCTACTAAAAACAGGATAACAATAAAATGAAGGTTTGTCCAAATGAACCTCATCGCTCTCTGCTTTATTTATGCAAAAAAGCCCCCTCTTAGCGAGGAGGCTCATGAATTATAGGAGGTCTGCGGCAAGCTGCGCTAACTTCGAGCGCTCACCCTTCTCCAGCGTCATGTGGCCGCTGGTGCCTTCATTCTTGAAGCGTTCTACAATGTGAGTCAAGCCGTTGCTAATGGAATCCAGATAAGGATGGTCAATTTGCTCCGGATCACCCATTAAGACGATCTTGCTCCCTTCGCCGACTCGAGACACGATTGTTTTCACCTCATGCTTCGTTAAATTCTGCGCCTCGTCAATTATAATGAATTGGCCCGGAATAGATCGGCCTCGGATATAGGTCAGCGCTTCAACCTGAATACTGCCCATGCCCATCAATATTTTATCGATATCACCTGACTTCTTTGTATCGAACAAATACTCCAGATTATCATAAATAGGCTGCATCCAAGGACGTAATTTCTCTTCCTTCTCCCCTGGCAGGTACCCGATATCTTTGCCCATCGGAACGACCGGACGCGCGATCAGCAGTTTTTTGTATTTATGCTCATCTTCCGTCTTCAAGAGGCCCGCCGCAAGCGCTAGCAGCGTTTTACCTGTGCCCGCCTTGCCGGAGAGCGTTACGAGCGGGATATCGTCATTCAGAAGCAGCTCCAGCGCCATCCGCTGCTGCGCATTGCGGGCCGTAATCCCCCACACTGGATCATTGCTTAGATATAACGGTTCAAGCCTTGCGCCATCCAGGCTTACCTTGAGCAGCGCCGACTTGGACGTACCCATTTCATCACGCAATATAACGAATTCATTGGGATTGAGACGAATGTTCAAATGCATGTTGTTAACGGTCAGGAACCGATACGTATAAAACTCATCGATGACTGCGGGATGCACGTACAAGGTCATATAACCCGCGTAAAACTCGGATGACACGACCACTCTGTCCGACAAATAATCTTGCGCTTGCAGCCCTAGAACATCCGCTTTAATGCGAACCAGCACATCCTTGCTGACGAGGACGATGCTTTGCTTCTCCTCTTCATTTTCCTGCTCTATATGATAATTTAGCGCTACCGCCAAGATCCGATTATCATTGGACATTTCACCAAACATCTCTTGGACACGGATAAAGCTCCGATGGTTCAGCTCTACCTTAAGCACGCCGCCGCTAGGAAGCTCTATCCCCTCGTGCAGATGTCCTTTCTCTCTCATCTTATCCAGCAAACGAGAAATTTGGCGCGCATTGCGGCCAAGCTCATCAGCCAACCTCTTCTTTGAGTCAATTTCCTCCAACACGACCGCGGGAATTATGACTTCATTATCATCGAAAGCAAAAATCGCTTGCGGATCATGAAGCAGCACATTTGTATCGAGCACGAATATTTTTTTCATGAGAACCCTCCCGGCGTTGGATATCATTAGAGGCCATACATAGCAAATCGCTGCTGCGGGTACACTATGGCGGACAAGTAACTTTCGTTTTCAACGAGAAAAAGAGGTGGCAAACATGTTCAAATGGCTTACTTCAGCGATCATTGTTGCGATTGTAGCGACAGGTTGCAGCACTGTCGCACGGAATGAGACATCACCCTCTCCACGAAATAATGGCCATGTCCAGGCTCAGCAAACCGAACCGAGAAAAAAAGAAATCAAAAACTCAGAGCAGGTTGCGGCACATCTGGAACAGTTGGCCAAAGGAATTGACGGAGTAACGAACGCGCACTGTGTCGTGTTCGGGAATACAGCGATTGTCGGCATCGATGTCGATGCCAAGATGGAGCGATCAAGAGTTGGGACCATTAAATACTCGGTTGCCGAAGCCTTTCGCAAAGACCCTTACGGCATAGATGCACTCGTTACGGCAGATATGGATCTTTCCCAGCGAATCAATGAGATCGGTGCCGACTTCAAGCGCGGAAGACCCATTGCCGGCTTCGCTGAAGAGATGGCCGATATAATGGGAAGATTGATTCCGCAGCTGCCTCGTGACATTATGCAGCAGGAGCCAGAAAAGCAAGCAGCCCCAAAAATGAATAAGAAATTGTAAATACAACCCTAAAGACACAAAAAGCCTAGTGAACATACCACTAGGCTTTTTTCATAGCCGCAGAAACTTGTACAATCAAGTTGTCCACAGCGAGGTTCTTATTCGGTTTATCGCACGCAAGAGTAGTGGACAAGCACGCGGCGTCAATCATTGCGTCCTCTGCTCTTGGAATGCTCGAGGTCCAATCGTCAGAATCCGCATCCATGCTGAGCAGAAGAACGATAGCTTGTTCAGACAAAACTGCAATCGTTGGCTTGGATCTTTCAGATACGGTATGGGTCATTCGCATGACCTCCTTCTGGACAGATTCTATTGCGGCCTCTGTACTTGTATTATATCTAACATATTATCGGACGTCTACGGTTATTCAGCCAATTTTGCTTGAAGCGCAGCCCGTGCTTCATCAAGCTTTGCATCATCCAAATAAACATAAGGGCTTCTCCAAGTGCCTTCAAGCGGAATAAATGTAATATCAGCCCGGCTAATGCCTATATAAGTTGACATCATGTTTTTAATTTCCTTGGAAGGCATATCCATCGTTAAGTTATTGCCGACTGCTTCAATCAAAGATGGGATTTTGGTTACGCCACCAAAAGATTTCAGTTTATCGGTAAGCGCTCCGATGACTTTACTTTGGCGTTCGTTACGTTCAAAGTCGCTTGACATGTTTTTACCGTTATTTGATTTCCGGTAACGTACGAAATCGAGCGCTTTCTCGCCGGATAACACCTGCAGTCCTTTTTCCAAGTCAATATTCGTGCCATCAGCACTGTCCTTGTATTTCATGCGCATGTCAACGTCCACTTCAACGCCGCCCATCGCATCGACCACATCGGCAAAGCCTTGAAAGTTAATAACGGCAGAATATTTAATATCAATGCCGAACAGCTTGCTCATCACGTTACGAACCTCTTGCTTGGCATCCGCATACGCAGCTTCTTTTTTCAGCTTTTTATCGTTTAGTGCATTCATATAAAAATCTGCATAAAAGCTGTTTGCTTTGCGCGCCCTGTAACCATCAACATCGATGTTGGAATCACGGGGGATCGTTACAATTGTCGCCGATTTCGAATTCGGGTTGAATACGGCAACCATCATGACATCCGTGTTCAGCCCTCCGCCGTGAGATCTTGCGTCTATGCCCATCAGCAGCATGGCGACAGACTTCTTATCTACCGTTTCACCGGCAGGTATGACGACCTCGTTATCGACAGGTGACGATATTTGGTCAACCGCTTCATCTGCTTTAAATACTAAATAAGCAAGTCCAGCAGCCACGATAAGGAGTATCGCGAACAGAAGCACAAAAAATACTTTAAGCACGGAGCGCTTTTTGCGCGGCTTTTGCTTTTTTGGTTTTGCCGGTTGGCGCGAACCCGTTCTTGGAGGTAATGTCGTTGTTCCTTTACTCATATGCTCCACCTTCAAGTTCAGTTATATTTAGGATTGGATTCAATGTCCGAAAGCAGCTGCTCGCCCCGCTCAAGCGGATAGAATTGAAGTTTCGTCCTTCCATCCTTCTCGTATTTGACATGAATCATCGTATCATCGGTCTTCGTAATCGCGTAATTCGACAAACCATGATCCTCGGTCAAAATCTGCTCGAAAAACGTCAGCGTATCCAGCGCGGCTTGATCATCGGGCCTGGCAATGGCGACGAGTTTGATTTGAAGCCAGTTGAACAAAGCGTCCTCGAGCTTCATTTGCCGGATTCCGCTTCCTGAGGCGAACGGCGTGCAGCTTTATTGTCCTTCCACTTATCATAGAGCTGCCGCCCTCTCAGCATCAGCATCATAAGAACCGCCACGCCCATGCATTGAATAATGGGAAGCTTATCCACCTGGAGAATCATCAGGACGAAGGAGCCGAATGCAATCAGCGCGTACACCAATATTTCTTTGAATAACGGCAATTTCTGCTGAGCGCGAAACACTTTGTTGAATATGTATATCGTAAAGCCCAGAATGATCAGATACGAGATGAGCTTATGGTCGCTTAGCCATGCCTGCATGCCGCAAACCCCCTTCAGTGATTGTTAACGGCTTTCGCCGCCATTTAGTTGCGCGCAACAAGGAATTGGGTGAAATATAAGTGGGATTATAAGCTTCATCACTTATAATCCCACTTATATTCTTAAAGAAAACGTAAGGCTTTGCATAGGTGCAAAACCTTACGTTTGTTTAATGGTTTGCTCTTAGACGCTTGCTTGAGCATTTTTGCGGTTTTTGTCCGCACGCTCGCGCTCGCTCTTATTCAAGATTTTTTTGCGAAGACGAATCGACTTCGGCGTAATTTCGCAATACTCATCATCATTCAAGTACTCAAGCGCTTGCTCAAGGGAGAATAACCGAGGGCTCTTCAGCGTTACGGTATCGTCCTTACCAGCCGAACGGATGTTGTTCAGTTGTTTTACTTTACAGATGTTAACGATGATGTCATTCTCGCGCGTATGCTCGCCTACGATCATACCTTCGTAAATTTCAGTACCCGGCTCCAAGAATTGAATACCGCGATCCTCAACACCCATCATGCCATAGAATGTGGAAGTACCATTCTCACTTGCAACCAGAACGCCTTGGTGACGTCCGCCAACCCCTGAACCTGCAAGAGGTCCGTAGCTGTCGAACGCATTGTTCATGATGCCGTAACCGCGTGTCAGCGTTAGGAACTGTGTACGGTAGCCGATCAAGCCGCGAGCTGGGATTTTGAACTCAAGCCGAACTTGGCCATTGCCATGGTTAATCATATTGAGCATCTCTGCCTTGCGCGTTCCAAGACTTTCCATTACAGCGCCCATGCTTTCTTCAGGCGTGTCGATTAGTAGACGCTCGTAAGGCTCTTTCTTCGAGCCGTCAATTTCTTTGATGATTACTTCAGGCTTGGAAACTTGAAGCTCGAAGCCTTCACGACGCATGTTCTCGATCAGGATGCCAAGGTGAAGCTCACCGCGGCCAGATACGACGAATGCATCAGGGCTATCTGTTTCTTCTACGCGAAGCGCAACGTCCGTCTCAAGCTCTTTGTAGAGACGCTCGCGAAGTTTACGGGAAGTAACCCATTTTCCTTCACGGCCTGCAAAAGGGCTGTTGTTGACTAGGAATGTCATTTGAAGAGTAGGCTCGTCGATTTTGAGAACCGGCAATGCCTCAGGCTTCTGAGGATCAGCAATCGTTTCACCGATATTGATCTCACGGATACCTGCGATTGCGATGATGTCGCCTGCTCCAGCTTCTTCAATCTCGACGCGCTTCAATCCAACAAAACCGAACAGCTTCTCGATACGGGCTTGCTTATTGCCGCCTTCGCGAGTCATTACTGCTACCGTTTGGCCTTGCTTAATGATTCCGCGGTTTACGCGTCCAACAGCAATACGGCCGAGGTACTCGTTGTAATCAAGCAAAGTAACGAGGAATTGCAACGGCTGCGTTACATCTTCAGTTGGAGAAGGAATGTTGCTTACGATCGTCTCGTATAGTGCTTCCATGTTCTCGTCTTGCTTCTCTGGATCCATGCTTGATGTACCCATTAGCGCAGAAGCATATACGACCGGGAATTCCAACTGCTCGTCGTTAGCGCCAAGCTCGATGAAGAGGTCAAGAACCTCGTCTACTACCTCTTGAGGTCTAGCGTTAGGACGGTCAATTTTGTTTACGACAACGATTGGCGTTTGGTTCGATTCAAGCGCTTTGCGCAATACGAACTTGGTTTGCGGCATACAACCCTCGAATGCATCAACAACCAATAGCACGCCGTCAACCATTTTCATGATACGCTCAACCTCGCCGCCGAAGTCAGCATGTCCAGGCGTATCCACGATGTTGATCAAATAGTCTTTATAGTTGATCGCTGTGTTCTTAGCCAAAATCGTAATACCGCGTTCACGCTCAAGATCGTTTGAATCCATCGCGCGTTCCTGAACTGCTTCATGGTCGCGAAACGTTCCTGATTGTTGTAGCAGTTTGTCAACCAATGTTGTTTTACCGTGGTCAACGTGGGCAATAATGGCGATATTCCGTAGGTTCTCTCTTGCTTGCATAACTAGTAATCCACTCCAATTGTTTTTTATTTAAAACTTTTTACCAACGCTTGCGTTTGCTTAGCATCATCCAAACTCCTGCTGCAATCAGCGCAACGGCAATCGCATAAATCCCCCAGCTCCATAGGAGCACAAGAACGACAAACACAGCCGACGCGGCAGCAAGCGCAATGGATGCTGAAAGCACAACATGTGGTCTGGATGAACCGAACAAATAATATTCGTAAAGGCCTGCTGCTACACCAAAAATAAACAACGGCCACAAATATTTCAAGCTATCCCATCCAAAAAGGTTGCAAACGACAAACAGCAGGGCATATACGACGAGCATTCCGCCTGGCACAAGCACAACTGCAGGAACTAATCTGCCGAAGTATAACACATGCAGAAGCACTCCGGGGATTAAAACGAGCAGCGGCCAAAAAACGGCGCCCAAAAAGCTGAATACACCTAACTTGCCCAACAAAATAACGAGCCCGGCTAACAGCAAAATAATTCCAGCGGAATATTTGTTATTAGGCATTCGCGCTTCCGCTCCTTACAACGCCATTCGCATATGTTGACGAAAGACGACAGTTTTTATCTATATTAGTTTATAGGAATTGTTCCGAAAATACCAGTACGTAGCGGGGGTCTGCACAAAAAAAAACCGAACCGCCCTATTTTTCGTGAGCGGAACGGTCAATAAACGTCAAAATACCGGCTTTTTTTTGACTATGGCAAGCGCGATGACGAGCGGTACACAAAGCAAAGGTATCGCTTCGGCAAGCGTTTTCGACCCGTGGAACAACAGCTTGTTCAAGCCCGGATCATGCATCAGCATTTCCCCGGCGGCATACGCGAGCAGCGCCGCGCCGATGTAAGACAGGGCAGGAAATTTCTGCAACAGCTTGCCGAGCATCTGGCTCCCCCATATAATCATCGGAATGCTAAGCGCGATGCCAAGCATAATCAGGATCGGGTCTCCTTCAGCGACAGCCGCAATCGCCAACACATTATCAAGGCTCATCACGAAGTCCGCTACTACGATGGTCCAGATTGCAGCCCCGATTGTCTTCGCCTTTTTGACTGTATGGTTATCCTGTTGCCCGCCTGCTTCAGCAAGCAGCTTCACCGCAATATAGAACAACAGCAATGCGCCAATCGCTTGCAAGAAAGGCACCTGAAGCAGCTTGATCGCCACCAAGGTAAGCACGCACCTAAGTCCAACAGCTGCGGCAGCTCCCCACCAGACGGCTTTTTTCCGCTGCTCCGGCGGCAGCTGGCCGCTGGCCATCGCAATAACAATGGCGTTGTCTCCGCTAAGCAATACATTGATAAGCACGATTTCAATAAATATGATAAGGCTGTCCAAACCGCATACCCCCTCTCATTCAGATGTATGTACAAGCTTGGCTTTATATGTCCGAAAAAAAAAGGAATCTAACGCCAATGCCGGTCGTATCATTGTACAATTCAAGTTGTAATTGTTAATGGAAGGTGGGCCATGATTTATGGATCTATTTTCAGTCGAGTTTTTCTCTGCACTGTTGACTATCGTAATCATCGATCTGATCTTGGCTGGTGACAATGCCATCGTGATCGGGCTGGCAGCGCGCAATCTGCCCAAGGAGCAGCAGAAGAAAGCTGTGATATGGGGGACTGCGGGAGCGGTTGGCATTCGGGTAATTGCTACTTTGCTAGTCGTTCAGCTGCTGAATCTGCCTTGGCTTAATCTGGTTGGCGGACTGCTTCTTGTGTGGATTGCTTATAAGCTGCTCGTGCAAGAGGATGCCCATGACGGGATCAAATCCGGCAATACGCTTTGGCAATCGATTCGTACGATCATTATTGCCGACGCAGCTATGGGCATCGATAATGTCATCGCGGTTGCCGGTGCCGCACATGGGGATACCTTGCTCGTCGTGCTGGGGCTCATTATCAGTGTGCCGGTTGTAGTTTGGGGCAGCACGATCTTTATTAAGCTAATCAACCGCTATGAATGGATCGTATATCTCGGCTCCGCGGTACTCGCTTACACCGCCGCCAAGATGATTACACACGAAAAATCTTTTAAAGCTTTTTTTGAGAATACTTTTTATTTATGGGCTTTCATCCTACTCGTCGTCATCGCTACGATCTTAGCCGGCTTGTTCACCAATAACAGAAATAAGAAGGATGAACAGAAAAAAAGCAGCGAATCCTAATAAGGGATTCCTGCTTTTTTGTTATTATCGAAGATGCCCGATACTCCACTCTCCATCGATTTCAAGCAATTCAACAAATATCGCCCGCTCATCCGGAGTTCGGTTGGGTGTATGAATGGTCAACAGCAAACGCTCGCCAAAGGTGTGAAAGACCATACCGTGGCCACCATCATTTCGATAAAGCGCATTCTCTGCATGATGCCATGGTCCTGTCACGAGACCCGATTCTGATTCTGAGATCCCGAGTGCATATTGATTGTCGATGAAGCTTGCCCATAGCATCATGAGTTTGCCCGACTTCGATGTGAACAGATAAGGACCATCCGTCACAAAGTTGCTTCTCCCCGGGAATCTAGGCGAAACATAAGGTGTCGTCCAAGCCGCTTGTGACGCGGTAAACAGCAGAACCGGCTCCGATACGGCTACTTTTAGATCGCCGCTTAGCCTAACTGCACAAATCTCGCCATCGGCAACCTGCTGCCATTCATGGCAGAATACCATCCAAGGCAAACCCTCCGCATCTATATATAAACTGCCGTCCAATGAGCTCCAGTTGGCAGGCGTCACTGGCCCGTCACTTACTGGCTTGAAGGGCCCTAATGTGCTGTCGGACATCAGTACCGCTGTCCCAAGCAAGCCATTATCTAATCTCCGGAAAGTGGCGAACATATAGTAGCTGCCGCGATAGGAATATACCTCGGGCGCCCAAAAGTTCGTATCTGCAAAAAAATCAACGGAAGGTCGAAACACTGTAAAAGGGCCTTCCCAGCTTTTCAAATCCTTGCTCACATAGGCTTCGAATCCTGTTCCTTTTCCCCATATGTTTTTATCAGTGCTGCCGTACAAATAATAGTTGCCTTCCTCAATGACAGGCAATATAAAGGGGTCTCTGATTTGTATTTGATTAATGGTGAGCATTGCGCGCTCTCCTTCCTTTGCTTAACGATAGGTGGGGTTGATGATGCCGATGTCGGTTCCTTTGACAAAAGAATGATTTTCAAAATACTGCTGTTCATTCCCTTTTATTTGGAAATTCAATTCCTTATCGCCATAGCAGACCACGCCTGTAACAAGCCTAGTGCTCATCCCAACGATGCCCTTCAAGCTTCCATCACGAGCTGTAAGGATTCGGATGCCGCTAGGAAAGGACATGCTGCATTCTCCATCCTTATAAATCTCGCAACGGAGTCTCGTATTTACCAATTCAAAAGTAACGCCATCGACTATACGGCTATAGCCGGTCTCGCCTGCCAGCTCATCCCCATGGTCCATATCATAAGGAAGCAGTCCCGTAAACCAAAGCTCGCCAGCCGGTGTAGGCAGGATGCCGCATAATCGCTCTACGTAATCAAGCAAACAAAGGATGGAAGGTGAATAAGTCTCTGTAAAGCCCTCATCCCCTGTCCATGGGCTAATAGCCTGGGAGAATCGTGTAGCTTTGGCAAAGGACGCAAGAATCGGATAGATGATCCACGTAAGCTCCACATGGCGACCATGATGCTCAAAGGCATGGGGCGTTCTAATTAAGCTGAGGAAATTCGATGGGCCGCCCCAGCTGTTGTAGCTCGAGAAGGGATCAAATCTCGGATCATCCATTGCCAAAGACGTAAACGGATATTTGGCAAAAAACTTGCTCGTATTCAACAAATAACGCTTCAGCATCACGTCAAAGAACTCCCGCTCTCCAACCTCGCAAGCCATCACGCGCAATAACACATCCGACTGCACGCGCACCCATTCGTCATTTCGGTCGAGGTCATAGAAGAAGTGATCCTCCTGATCAAAGCAGTGACGGAACAAGCTGGATAGGCTCTCCTCTGCTTTTGCAAGCCACACGTCCCTAGAAAAACCGAGCTCCTCTGCAATTCTCGCTAAGTACAAGCGCTGGCAATATATATTGGCCGTTAAATCCGGCGCAAGAAAAGGCAGGATCGGTGAATCCGGATTGAACTGGGAAGCATCGCCTAAGTGCGGCGTATCGGGAACATGCCAGAACCGCGGCGATAGATCATGCCCGGTGTCAAACGTACTGAAAGCTTCCACGCAGCCGCTGCCTCTCGTGTTGCGATTGGCGGCAATCCATTCATCGTAGCTGGACATTGCATCGTACATGGTCCGAAGAAATGACTTGTCCGGCTGATTCAGCTGGTAATGATTCCATACGCTGCGCGCAAGCGGCGTCACGAGCTGAATTTGTCGGTATGACGGCCCATTCTCCGTTATTTTGTAGGGGAACAACCCGTCCTCCCGCTGGTAGTTTGCAAAAGATTGGTAAGTACGCTCCGACACCGACGGGATAAACCGAGACAGCAGCTCTGCATTAATCGTTCCTGTGCTCTCAAGCCAGCAGCCCAGGTAAATCCCGCCTTCCTGCAGAATCGGTTCCTCACCTCCAGTCGGCACGATGCAATCCAGCAGCTTATTTACGGCAGCGTAATAGACCTGCTCCAGCTTGCCTGAACGCGCTGTGAACTTTACTCCCGAGCGGTTCCATTCCTCGATTGCTTTTTTGTCAGATGGTTTCTTGAGCTCACCGACTCGTTCTTCAACCGAAACCTCGCGAAGCTTGTGCAGCATCCAATCGTCCATTTATTTCGCCTCGCCCTCTCATTCATTTATGCTGACCGAATCGCCTTTATAAGCAAACAGGCTGCCGCAGGGCAGCCTGTTCTCTTTGCTCACAGCTATGCTATTTATCATGCCATGCTTATTGGTTATTATTGAAAATTTTCAACGTACCGTTATAGAAATCTTTGACTGCTGCATCTACCTTCTTGCGTCCGAAGCCGATCTCATACATCGTCGTTTCGGCAAGCTTGGAATATTCGGAGAAGCCTGGCGGATTGTAGCTGACTGCAAACGGCTCTGTCTTCGTTGCGGAAGATACGCGGCTTGTGTAGTCGTATACCATTTTCTCCACTTCGTTAGCTTCTGTCTCAAGCAGCGCACGGTTGCCTGCAGTTACGGGAACGCCACGGTCATTGCCCAATGTTTTGGCAACATCAGGGTCATTGATAAAGAAGCTCAGCAGCGTGGCAACCTCCTTCGGATGTTTCGACTTTGCATAACCGGATAGGCCTTGGCTGGATTCAAATACAACGCCAGTCCCTTTCTCGCCTCTTGGCAGCTGGACCATAATCAATTCATCCTGCGTCAGCCCTTGCAGCGCAGCCAGTTGGTTCGACGGAATCAAACTCATCGCAACTTTGCCCGTAACCACTAAGGATTTGCTCGTATCACCCGGAGGATTCGATACTTGAAGCTCGGATGGTACGACTCCGCCCGCTTTGGAGGTATCCTCCCAATACTGGAACCATTTCAGCGCGTCAGCTTCCTCAAAGCCGAGCGTCCCTTTTTCCATATCGTAGAGCTGCTTGCCTTGCTGCTTTAGACCGATGTCCATACCGTCGATCGACATATTGTAGGTTCCGTATACACCGCTGCCGAGCTTGCTGGAAATTTCTTTGCTGATGGCTGCAAATTGCTGCCAATCCCAGCCATCCTCAGGGACGGGCATGCCCGCTTTCTCAAACATCGTTTTGTTGATAACGATGCCGCGAGCGTTGGCGCCTGCCGAGATGTGAAGCAGTTTGCCCTTAATGGTTCCGTACTCAACCATCGATTTATCCATATCGCTTAAGTTCAGCTCGTTGCCGACATATGGCGCCAGATCGAGCAGCACTTCCTTGTTGGCGTAATCCACGACATTGCCTCCTAAGAAGAAAACGTCTGGAGCCGTGCCTGAAGCCAGCTGCGTATTAAGCTTGTCGAAATAACCGGTAGACGGCGCAAACTCCCCGACTACCTTAATGTTCGGATACTTGCTCTCGAATAATTTTAACGCTTCATTCGTAATATCCGCTCTTTTTTGGTCTCCCCACCACATCATGCGAAGCTCGACTTGCTCGCTTCCAGCTGCATGATTCCCGTCATTGGATGGTTGGCTATCAGAAGCGCCTCCGCTGCCCGTACCTCCTGAGCAGGCTGCTGTAACTACCATCAGCAATCCCATTGCCAGTGCCGCCATTCTTTTTTTCATCCATGCTTCCCCCTAATGAAATAGTATGAATCCGTTCTCAAAACCCATGCTACTCTTGATTGTGCCCAATCGGAATTTGATTCCTTCGGTTGTTGACTATCATTTTTTTTGGAATAGCCTAACCGCTCCTGTAAGCTGCTGCTACTTCAATCCGGTCGTTGCAATTCCATCCAAGAAATAACGCTGGAAAACAAGAAAAATAAGCGTGATCGGAACGAGCGAGAGCGCAGACATAGCGAGCAGAGCTCCCCAATCGGATTGTCCTGTCGGATCGAACAATGAGCGGATGCCCAGCTGAACAGTGAACAGCTTGATGTCGCTCAAATAAATCATTTGGCTAAAGAAATCATCCCACGACCAAATGAATGTAAAGATCGCTGCAGAAATTAACGCGGGAACCAGAAGCGGCATAATGATACGGAAATAAATTTGTCGCTGGCTGCACCCGTCGATCGTGGCGCTCTCATCAAGTTCTCTCGGTATGCCGCGGATAAATTGAACCATCATCAGAATAAAAAAGGAATCATGAGCGAGCCATTTCGGCAAAATTAACGGAAAATACGTGTTAATCCACTGCAGTTCATTGTAAATGACATACTGCGGAACTAGCGTCACATGGTAAGGCAGCATGATCGTAACGAGCATAAGCGCGAACCATAGCTTCTGAAACTTAAAATTCAGACGCGCAAAGGCAAAGGCTGCGAACGAGCATGTTATGACATTTCCCAGCACGCTCAATATAGAAATCAACCACGAGTTTGCAAAAAAGCGACCAAACGCAATTCCCTGAAATCCCTGCCAGCCTTTGATGTAATTGTCAAGCGTGAACGATGATGACCATAACCCCGGCTCAGTAAAGATAAGCTCGTTCGGTTTGAATGAGCTGCTGATCAACCAAAGCACGGGATACAGCATTGCAATGCCGAAGAGAATAATCAACGCATGCTTCGTAAATCCCCTTATACCTGATGCTTGAACCATAACGTTTATCTCCCCTCTTTGCTGTCGCCATAAAATACCCAATACTTGGAGGTCAAAAAGATAATGCCAGTAAAGATTCCGATAATAAGCAGCATAATCCATGCCAGTGCGGAAGCATATCCCATATCGAAGAATGAGAAGCCCTTCATGTACAGATACAAGGTATAGAACATGGTTGCATCAAGCGGTCCTCCTCTGCCGTCCCCAATCACGAATGCCGGTGTGAACGCTTGGAAGGAATTGATAATGCTCATGACCAGATTAAAAAAGATAACGGGCGACAGCATAGGAAGCGTTATGCGAAAAAACTGCCTTGCCTTCCCTGCCCCGTCCACCTGTGCCGCTTCGTAAAGATCGGCAGGCACCTGCTTAAGACCTGCAAGGAAGATGACCATCGCTGAACCGAATTGCCATACCGAAAGCGTAATAATCGTGTGCACGATATAGTCGGGATGGGAGATCCATGACGGCCCTTGAATGCCGAACCAGCTCAGAAACTGATTGACCAGTCCGTTGCCGTCAAAAATCTGCCGCCATACGATTGCGATCGCCACACTGCCGCCGAGAAGGGAAGGAATGTAATATACCGTCCGGTAAATGCCGAGTCCGCGTATCCCTTTGTTCAGAACCATCGCAACAAGGAGAGCAAAAGCTAAACGAAGCGGTACGGAAATAAACACGTATTTGATCGTCAGCCACAAGGAGTTGCTAAAGGTATCGTCCTCCTTGAATATTTCCAAATAGTTAGCAAAACCAATCCATTCCGGCGGGGTTAGCAAATTGTACTTCGTCAGCGATAAATACAGCGATCCGAGCATAGGTCCGAGCGTGAGACAGAAAAACCCGATCAACCATGGAAGCAAAAAAGTATAGGCCGTCAAATTATGTTGGCTGCCTAATGCCTTGCGGCTAGATTTCATCGCGAATACCCCTCTCTTACTGATGTAGTTCCATCATAAGGGAGGGGTGGATTCCGATGAATGCTAATTTTTCGGGTGTTCACTATCGTTTTTTTCAGATGGGCGCAACCGGAACTCGGAAGGCGTCACGCCGTACATGCGCTTGAATTTCGAGCTGAAATAGCTCGCATTCGAGAATCCTGTCAGCTCTGCAATGTCCCAGAGGGTTAGCGTCGTGTTCTGAAGGAGGTGAATCGCTTCCCCCATTCGTGTCTCATTCAAATAATGAATGAAGGCTTTGCCTGTTTTGGCTTTGAAAATTTCCGAGAAATACGATGCATTGTAATTAAATTTCTCTGCAATCATCGACAGGTTCAAGTCATACATATAATTCTCGTCGATGAACTGCTGAGCGGCCTTGATAAACAAGAATGGATCCGTCTCGTCCGACTCATTCTGCCGGTTGCGCTCTATTCTGTCCGCTATGCCCATAAGAAAACGCTCAGCCTTCTCAACACTGTCTAGGGTTAAGGTCATTTCCGGTCTGAGCCATAGCTGTTCCCCGCCTTCCAGCGCAGTATGCGACGCTTTGGCGATTGGTTCTAGCATCAGATATAGCTGGAATATGGTTTTCACGAAGCGCGGCCGCGAGCCATGTGCGGCAACGAGCTCTTGCCTGATAGCGGCTTGAAACGCCGCGAGCTCGCCGCGAACCAAATACCGCTCGATAACCTTTAAGGCATGGTCAGCTTGCTCGCCTTGCGCGGCGGTGCTTCGTGTTTCATCCTTCCTGCCGTCATACGGCAGGCTCCAAGCAAGCAGCGAGCTCATGTAACCTTCTTTCCATTGCTTGAAGCCAGTAACGGCTTGTCCGACACCGATCCTCAAGTCGAACCGCATCAGGCTTCTCACATGATCCTCCAGCGCTTCCGTAAATGTCCGGACAAGCTCGGCATCCTCCTGGAGGACGACATGCATCAGGCCTGGGTAGTTCAAATCCCGGAATACCTGCATCGACGCATGCTGCATTGCCGCACATTCCCGGACCACCATTTCGAATGGAAGCCGGAATGCATCCTCAGTCCGGTTATTCTCTCCTGCTGGCCCGGTCTGATCCTTCAAGCCCAGCGTCAAAAACCGCACCTGGCCATGGTTCCACTCTTCCAGCTCAAACAATCTTGATCGCTCCAAAATCAAAGGTGTTTGTACAAGCTCCTCTTTCACCAGATGAACGATGTAGTGCTCCTTCATCTCCTTATAATATTGGGATAAACGCCACTGGATCAGTGCAGCCTGGTCCTGGTTATTCCGATCCCTGTCCAGCTCGTTTCGAACGCCTACCAAGGATTTGGTCAGCTCGTCCCTCGTAACCGGCTTAAGCAAATAATCACGGGCTTGATTGCGAATGGCTGCTTTGGCGTAATGAAAATCCTCGTATCCCGTTATGACAATTAAGCGCAACGACGGAATGAGCTCATGACAGGCATCCATAAAAGTCATGCCGTCCATTATAGGCATATTCATATCGGTAATCACGACATCTATCGGCTCATTCGCCAATTTCTCCAGCGCTTCCCTTCCGTTCGATGCTTCGCTTGCAACATAGAAACCTAGACTCTCAAAACTCACCTTTAGCTGCAGCCCTTGACGAATTTCAGGCTCATCATCTACGATCAACACTCGGTACATGCCCGTTCACCTCCTGTGCGGGTAAGATTAATTCAATTGACGTTCCTTCTCCGGGCGCGGAGTCGATTCGAACCTCAAACAGCGATTCATAATAAAGTCGGCAGCGCGAGAGCACGTTGCCAAGTCCGATTTGACTGCTTCTGCTTGTCAGTATTTGATCAAGCTGCGCCGTAGTGGAGCCCTCCAGCACCTGCCGCTTCTTTTCCGGCGTAAATCCCGGGCCATTGTCCGAAACGACAAGATGGACCTTGCCTTCAGTATGCCTTACCAATATATGAACCTTTGCTTCCTGCCGGTATGCAGCGCTATATTTGACCGCATTTTCAATCAAAGGCTGAAAAATAAATTTGACTACCGAAAGCCTCTCCAGATTGCCTTCCTTCTCCATGGAGATGCTCAAGCGGTCGCCAAAGCGAATCTTAAGAATGGAAATGTAATAATCAACGTAAAGGAGCTCCTCCTCCAGTCGAATAAGATCGTCATCCATCTTAAGCGAGAATCTCATCATTTTACCGAGCGATTCGATAACCTGCACCGTATCCTCCGTACGTTTCTGCATGGCAAGACTGCTCATCAGCTCCAGCGTATTAAACAGAAAATGCGGGTTAATCTGCATCAGCAGCGCCTTGTATTCGGCTTGCTGCCTAAGCAGCTTCAGCTCGAACTCGGTTTTGATATGCTCCCGCAATTGATGCACCATGCTGCGGAAGGTCTCTGTCGCAAAGCCAACCTCGTTGCGCACGCTCCGCTGCGGCAGCAGCCTGCTCTCCGCGTTAGCGAAATCTCCCCGCTGAATATGTCTCATGGCAAGCACCAGTCTGGATAGGGGCTTCGTAATGCCATGCGAAAGCCAAGAGGCCAGAACCAATGACAATAGGAGTAGAATGCTCGCCACAATCCATATTGAGCTTCTCAGGCGGAATAGCTGCGCGTACAGGTCATCCTCGGACACGAAGCCGACAAGCATCCAATTCGTTTGCGCCAGCTTCTTGTATACCAATATCTCTTTCTCGCCCTGCGCATTATCCATGTACAGAACGCCTTGCTTCCTCCAGCCCTGCCTAATTTCTTGCACCTGTGCCAGCATGTCCGAGCGCGTTTCGTAATCGGCCTGCGACAACATCGGTTTGCCGTTCTGATCCAGCAAATAAATAGTCCCGCTCTCCCCGAGATGAATGCGGCCGAGCGGCTCTAGAAAATAGTCAGCGCTTACATTGATCTTCATGACACTTTTCGTCAGCGAAGGCTCATAGGAGCCTATGGGCATAAGCATGCTTACAACCGGGTGCTTATTATTATTTCTTAATTCCGCTGCGTCCGTATGTGCCGAGATCCAATACTCTTCCTTTTTTTTGAAATTATTGTACCAATCTTCCTTCAAGAAAGAAGGATTCGTTACGACGAAGTTGCCGCTGCTGACCCACAGCCCTTCCTGTCTATAGATGGCAACGCTTGAAACGCTGGAGTAGCTGTTCGTCGTTTGCGTCAAAAACTGGCTCATGTGAAAATGCTCCAGGTTGCGTTCGCCATCCGTAGCGCTCGAATCTGAGGCTATGGCGTTCCAGCTATTCGTAATATCGCTGTTGAACACAATGGAGGCCAGATCGTATATTTGTGTTTGTACCATATCGATATAGGAACCGTATTCATCCATTTTTTCGAGAGCCGAGGATTCGATGTAAGAACGGATAATCGAACGGGACTGATTGAACAGCAGAAATGAAAGCGTAACGAAGGATAAAACAAAAAGCAGCACAAAAATAGCGATCAACCGGCTTTTCAGCGAATAAAACATCAGCGCTTCTCCTCTCCTGCATGCTAATCAGCTATTCCATCCTGGTATCAACTTCACTTGTAATTCCTTCAAAACCGATCTCTTCATAGTAAAAATAACGAATGAAATAAAAAGCTGCTCCGATAGACAATTATGCCATCCCCGAGCAGCTCCATGAAATTCATCATATAAAAAGATACTAGAACCAGCTGTCCTCGCCCGCCGCTTGTACAGCGGTTTGATGATGAGGGGAAAGCAGGAGCTGCTCCGTGCCCTCGACTGCGTCCGAGAGAAGCTGCTTGTAATTGGGAATGAGAGACTCAATCTTCTCTACTATCCTTAGATTCGGATTTGTGCTGGGCGACTTGGGCAAAAACAGCGTACAGCAATCCTCATAAGGAAGAATCGAGGTCTCAAAGGTTCCAATACGCTCTGCTAACCGAATAATTTCGTGCTTGTCCATCATAATCAATGGCTTCAGCTGCGGCAAATCCGTCGCGCGGCCAATGACGTTCATGCTTGGCAGCGTCTGGCTGGCAACCTGCCCGAGGCTCTCGCCCGTCACGATGCCGTTCGCTTTGTTGCGCTCCGCAAGCTGTTCTGTGATACGCAGCATGGCCCTGCGCATCAACGTAATGATCAGATTGTCGCTTTTCGCCTGAACAAGCGTCGTTTGTATTTCAGTGAAAGGAACCAAATGCAGCTTAATCGGCTCGCCGCTAAAATACGATAATCTTTTCGCAAGCTCAATCACTTTATCCTTTGCCTGCTCGCTCGTGAACGGATAGCTGTGGAAATGTACGGCTTCCACTTCAAGCCCTTTGCGAAGTGCCAACCAGCCCGCTACGGGACTGTCGATTCCCCCTGAGAGCAAGAGCATCGCTTTGCCATTGGACGAGAAGGGAAAGCCTCCAGCGCCAGCTATAACGTCATAAAACACGTAGGTCGCTTCCTCTTGAATATCGACACGGAGTTCTACATCCGGCGTGTTTACATTTACTTTCAGATCAGGCATCGCACGCAGAACATGACTGCCAACCAAATGGTTCATTTCCTGCGAATTGTGAGGAAACTTCTTCCACGCACGCTTGGCGCTTACCTTGAAGGTGATCGGCTTCTCAGGCAAAGACTGCATTAATGTCAATGCTGCCAGTCTGATTTTCTCCAAATCCAATTCCGTGCTTATAACCGGACTTAAAGACACAATGCCGAATAAATCCTTTAGCCGGTCAGCAATGGGCTCGTAAGAATGCCCGTTCAGCTTCACGAACAAGCGCCCGAATGATTTGAAATACGTAATATGCTCATAAGAAATTAACGCCTGCTTCACCTGCTCCAGCATCTTTTTCTCAAATCTATTGCGGTTTCTTCCTTTTACCATTAAATCTCCGTAGCGGAGTACGATTTGATCATAAAGCAAAATTAGGTCAATCTCCTCTCAAGCGGCTTCAGCTGTCTCACAATATCCGCAAGCGCTGCCGCTAACGCGTTAATATCCTGCTCCGTATGCTCTTCGCCCAAGCTGATTCGAATGCCACCGGCTGCATGCTCGCGACTTGCACCTAACGCAAGCAGCACGCGGCTTGGCTTATCATCCTTGGATGAACACGCGGATTTCGTCGATGCCATTATACCATGCTGCTCCAGCATATGAATAACTACCTCCGGCTTCATCCCCGGATAGGAGAAATGAATAATATGCGAGGCGGATGGCTCAGCGCCATTAAGCTTAAGCTCCGGCATGCCATTAATATGTTGAATCAACTGCCGCTTCAGCACTGAAATACGCCTCTCACGCTGCTCCATTCTCTCCATCGACATGCGCAGCGCCTTCGCGGATGCTACGATGGCGGGTACGTTCTGTGTTCCCGCGCGATATCCGTTCTCCTGGGTGCCTCCGCTCAGCAGTGGATGAAGAGTCACGCCTTCACGAATATATAAGAAACCTACGCCTCTTGGCCCACCAAGCTTATGAGCAGAGCCAGTCAACAAATCAATGCCCCATTCCACCAATTGCATCGGCAGCTTGCCCATGCTTTGAACCGCATCTACATGAAACATGATTTTGGGAAACCGTTTCAGCAACCGGCCAATCGGTTCTATAGGCTGTATCGTTCCGATCTCGTTATTAACATGCATAACGCTCACTAATATCGTCTCATCGGTTAGAGCCGCTTCCAGCTGTTCCACGTTCAAGTGACCGGTTTCGCCAACAGGCAAATAAGTGACCCGGTATCCCTCGTCTTCCAGCTGTTTGAAAGCTTCAAAGACCGAGGCATGCTCGATTTGAGTGGTAATCAAATGCTTGCCCCTGCTGGCGTATTGCCGGGCGATACCTTTAATGGCCATGTTGTTGGATTCCGTGCCGCCCGACGTAAATATCCAATTGCCGCTGCCCGTCTGCAGCCGCTCTGCCAGAACCGAACGCGAGCGTTCAATTAATTGGTCTGCCTGAATACCGGCCCGGTGCAAGGAGGAAGGATTCGCATAAACGGATTTCATTACCTCTATCATCGTCTGGACGACCTCCTCATACGGAGGGGTCGAGGCGCAATGGTCGAAATATAACATATTTGTATAATCTCCTCTCCAAAAAGAAAAAGACCAACGATTGCTCCAGCCATTGAGGCCGTAAGCGAAATCGTGATCTTATAGCTTCCGTTTTACTTCGCTTGCAGCACCTTTGCTACATAGCGCTGTGTTTCTTCGGGAAGCGCCTCAAGATTCTCGATTAATTGCTCGTTCGTCCTGATCCCCGTACGGTCAACCCTGCCTGGACCTGCATTGTATGCAGCCAGTGCTACCTGCTCATTCCCGTTGTACTTTTTAAGCAGCATGGCTAGGTACTTGGTTCCGCCATTAATATTCTGCGCGGGATCGAATGAATCCGTTACGCCGAGACCTCTAGCCGTGCCATCCATAAGCTGCATAAGGCCTTTGGCGCCTGAGCCCGACTGCGCATCTGAACGGAAACCGGATTCCGTCTTGATTACCGCTTGAATCAATGCCGGATCAATGCCATATCTCGCAGAAGCTTGCTGGATAAGCTCGTCGTATGCCGAAGGTTCAGCTGTCGAATCACCATCCGCATGATATGAAATATTCGGATAGCTATTCAGTGCTTCAAGCTGTGCGAGCGCGTCCGCAGGCAATATGGGAGCCGACGATCCATCTCCGGAAGCCGTGTCTGACATATATTGTGAGAGCAGCGTATCGAACAAGGATGCTGAGCCATCGCCTGTCGTGGCTTGTAGCGGATTCGATGCCGCTTTTAAGTCCAAGCTTGGAGCCAGCTGAAGCTGCAATAATGTTTTAATAATGCGAGGGTCAATGCTCATGATTTCCTCCTGGCTGTTTGTAATAGGCATAATAATGTCTGCTTAAATCTATATCGGTTTTCATTGTACATGTTTATAGAGCAAACAGCCAGTATTCATCAATTAATTGGATTGTATGATCGGCTAAATTCCATTAAAGTGCTGGCATTCCCAGTAAGTAATCTCATCTTCGCCAACATCAGGACTACGTCTTCTGCCGTTAAGACAGATCGGTTTCCAGCCTGCATGGTAGGTACGATATCATTATGCCAAGCATCGATTCCGAATGCAATATTACTATCGACAACGCTCTAGATAAATCCTACAATAAATCGTACATAAATAAAACCGGCATGCGCAGCTGTTCCCAGTCCGCATGCCGGTTTTTCTGAGCAGTTCGTATAACCCATCGGTGGGCATTCAATCCTGCTGCTTATTTGAATACTTTTACGCGCTCTTCGATCGGTTGGAACGTTTTCTCGCCTGGCTCTGCTGTCGGCTTGCCGAAAGGCATTTGAGCAATCAGCTGCCAGGAATCAGGTAGCGACCATGTTTTCTTAACCTCTTCATCAATAAGCGGGTTGTAATGCTGCAGAGAAGCGCCGAAGCCTTCTTTTTCAAGCGCTGTCCATACAACCAGTTGATGCATGCCTGACGCATGTCCGGACCAGATCGGGAAGTTATGGGCATACGAAGGGAAGCTGGCCATCAAGCCGTCAACCACCGTTTTATCTTCAAAGAACAAGACCGTGCCGTAGCCGCTTTTGAAAGAGCCCATTTTTTGCTCCGTTGCTTCGAATTGATCTGCCGCTACCATAGCGCGAAGCGTGTTCGTCGTAAGATCCCAAAGCTTGTCATGATTGTCGCCAAGCAGTACAACTACCCGCGTGCTTTGTGAATTGAAGGATGAAGGTGTATGCAAAACCGCTTGCTCCACGATTTCTACAATTTTATCGTCAGAGATAACGGACTCCTTGCTGATTCCATAATAAGAGCGTCTTGCTTTTACTGCTTCCAAAAATGCTTGTGATGACATTGTTTCTCCTGCCTCTCGATTGTGTAATAGAAAATGCTCTGCAATCCAATCAATAACTTTACGTAAGTTACTATAAAATATAAATTGCATCTTGTCAAGGTGAACACAATCATTATTCCCGCCAGGATTTATATTATGAATCGCTCGTTGCTTGTTTATCTACGCTCGGTTTTTCGTCTGACTGAACCCGCCATTTCCCGTTAATCCACGTTATAACGAATGATATGGCGCCTAAGATTAACAGCACGCCAACCTTATACAGTGCTTCTTGTCCGCTCAAATCCATAAAAATAGCTTTAATCGCTACGAGCACCAGAATGAACGAACCAAACCATTTGAACAGCACTTCTCTGTAATAGGCTCCCCACAATATGAGCAGCAGCGAGTAGCAGCCCCAAGATACAGATAACGCTAACGCTAAATAGACTGCATGCGACTCCGGCATATATTCTGTGAAGATATTTTCGATTTGCCTCGTCAGCAATCCACTTACGATTAAATGTGCCAGAAGCGCATAAACCCGTCCTAATATGCGGTTTGCCTGCTCCGGCAAATGTGGAATAACAAGTGTTCTGGAGAAATAGAATCCGAGCGCAGCAAGCAGTATCCATGCGATTGCTCCCCAGTTCAAAAAAGGCACATACATGCCGAACCACTCGCCGCGCGGCGTGTCCCATGTGACGATATACCAATAGCAGCCAACGATAAACCACGTCATAATCGAAGCTAGGCTAAGCATCAGCCAGCCTTTGATTCGGCCGATCACCGCCGCAGCTGCGGCAATAAACCCCCAAAGCAATACGGTGACCAAAGGCTTGGAATCATATCCGCCTCCAATACTGCTCATCGAGATAAGGACCAACAGCAAACCGACCAGAAAGAAGCTGGCTGCAGCAGGCGTTATCTTTTCCGTGGCGGTATAAATGACGTAACTTCCTAGAAGGTATACGATCCCGATAAACGTTAGGATATATCCGTACGATACCTCATGATTCAGAATAAGCAGTGCCCAGAAGGTAAACAGAATGCCGTTTGCAGCGTTGAGATAGAGATCGATGCCGTCGAAGCTTAGCTTGTTCAACCAGGATGACACCATCAGGCCGACTGTATAAAAGAGAAAGGCTGCCAGCGCATAACGTATCGGCATGCTCCATAGTCCATCTGTTGAAGGCGTATAATGGATAAAATATACGGTATACATCAGCCACGTGCCTATGAAGCTGACAATCCGAAGCTCGTGCCACCTTCGCACGATGCTGAGGAAAAAGAAAGCCACATTAATGACCAGCATATACAAAAACAAGGCAAACACCTGATCCGTCTCCGGCCGCATCAGGAGCGGCGAAAGCAATGCTCCTGCCATCGCGATATTGATGAGCAATCTCGATTTGTACTTATACGCATAGGCGGATATGAGAGCCGTTACGGCACTCATGCCCAGCATCACCGTCATAGGCTCCCAGAGCCGATAAAAGATGCCTGCAAAAGCGAAGGTCGCATACAGGATGCAGGCACCAAGACCTATCATGATTTCACCTATCAAGCTGCTGGGCCTGCGCACCGCCAGCTTCAAACCGATGACACCGATGCCTGCTCCGCTTAGCAAGCCGAATCCGATCTTCATCGCTTCAGTGATCCAACCTTGATCGAGCGAATATTTGAATAAGGTTATAAATGCGGTCATGACGAACAAGGCACCCAAAAGGGAAGTCCAATGTTTATTCATCGTTTCTTTCATGTCTTAGCCCTCCATTCTTTCTTTTATTTCTACCTGATTTGCTCTTTTCCGCTCAAAGATCCAATCCCCTAACCAAGCCATATAAGCTGGTAAATAAGCAAAACGCGATTAGCTCGAGCTGCAGCAAATACCATGGCCATGGAGCAAGCCAATCCAGTATGGACGCCGTTGCTGGTTTGCGGGCGAGAAACATGAAATTCGTCGTACCTGTCCATTCATTCGTAACAGCTGCTGGAATAGCCATAACATGCAGCCATAGCATCGCACGGAGTACCGAATAGAAAGTCGGACGGTACCGTTCAACGGCCACGATGAACAAAGCTGCACCTATGATGCTGATATGCGCGATAAAAAACTGGAAATAACGGAAATGCGGGAAGGTCTCATCCAAATTAGGCGTTAACAGTGCTTGCAGGGCGCCCATGCTGCCGAGAAAGAAAAGCGCATCATACAGTCCCTTGCGCTTCGTTAGCAGTACGGCAGTGCCCACGAACAGCATGAGGCTGCACAATTGGAATGGAAGCGAGTTAATGGCCCAGCGATTATCGATGATGTACGATAGCTGCAGCGAAATCTCGCTGCAAAGGAGCAAAGCAGCAAGCGTCCACCTTGTCGCTTGATTCCGCCTTGGCTCGCGCAGTTCGTTCCGATAGATAACAACTAATAGCGTTATGAAGCCAAACCATACGAGCCCTGCGACATGCGCAGCTGAGAACATCTCGAATCGCATTCACAATTCCCCCATACGTTTACGAAAGATATGTTTATATTTCCATTTTGTAGAAAAAGGCATAAAAAAAATAGTACCAACTTTATCTGGTACTATCCTTGTCATTCTTCTTATGGAATAAGCCCATCTCTTTGGCTTTATTCGCTGCTTCGCGGGAACCGCTCAGATTCAGCTTTTTTAAAATATGATTCACATGATTTTTGACCGTTCGTATCGATACAACGAGCTTGTCGGCAATCTGAGGCTGTGTATAACCCTGATCGATGAGATCGAGCAGCTGCAGCTCGGAAGGTGTGATTAGATCCCCCAGCTTCTTCACCTCGAATTCTCGCTCCAACTGCTTCAGACGCCGGAATTCCTCCCGCATGTTCTCTGCTACTGCCGCATTGATTGGCGACTGGCTTCTAAATGCGGACCTTATCGCTTCAGGCAGCTTCTCGAAATCCGATTTGATTTGGTAATCGATGGCTCCCGCTTGGAAAGATCGGAAGATCAGCTCTTTTTCCTCCATCGAGGTGAGCATGATAACCTTTGCTCCCGTGGCAAGCGCGGCCTCTTCGGCAAGGAGCACACCTTCGGGGCGGCCTTCCAGCATGATGTCCATCAGCACCACATCCGCTGGCGAAGACTGCTGCAAGCCGTTCTGCAGCGCAAGCCTGACGTCTTCCGGCTTGCTGGACGTCCAGACAACCTCCATATCAAGCTCTTTATTAATGTAAGCCACTAATCCACGAAGCCAGTCAAGATCATCCTCTACAATCCATACCTTTATTTTATTCATTTGTTGTACTCCTTTCCGCATAGGCGGCGGCAGAACGTTCCGCTTGAATCGCCCGTTTAACGAATATGAGGAAGACGGACGTCCCAACCCCAGGCTTGCTTCTTAGATTTAACATTCCTTTGTGCTTGCGCATGACATGGTAAGCATACGGCAAGCCTAATCCAAAATTGATGTCGCTTCCGCTTTTTGTCGTATAAAAGGGTTCCAACACTTTTGCTGCTTCGCTTTTGCTGAGTCCCGGTCCCGTATCTTTAATCTCGACTATAAGCTCGCGCTTCGTCTCGCTTAATTGGACAAGCAGCTCTCCTTCGCCCTTCATCGCTTCCAAGGCATTCGCTGCAATATTGCCAAGTGCTTCGCTAAACTGGGCAGGATCGATCCGGCATACCCAGCCTTTAATCAAGGATGTCTGCAGTTTAATAGACCCAAGTACGGGGCCGTAACCCTTCATGGTCTGATCGATAAGCTCGGCCAAATCTACAGCCTCCACGCGAAGCACCAGGTCCTCCGTGCGCCGATGCACACGCTGCAGCATCTCCTGCATATGGCGAGATGCGCCAAGTACCGTCTCGATGTCAGCTAAAAGCTCCTGCTGATCCGTAGCAATCGCATATGCCTTCATTTTCTCGGAGAACAGCCTCATTTTGCCTGCATCGTTTTTGATAGCATGATTTAGTATAGCAGTACCCGAGGTAACCGCTCTCAACGTAGAGTCATATCGTCTGCGATCGATGTTGACACGAACGCCCATGAATCCGTATGTAAATAATGCAATAACAAATACAGTCACACCTAATCCGACGATCCATGTGTTATATACCCACATTCTCAGCATTCCAAAGCTTGGAAGCACATAATTCATGACCATGCTGAACATGACTGGAGGCAGCACAACGGAACAAATGATCCAGTGCGTCCGTGAAAAGGAGGCTTGAAGCTGACGCTTCAGCAGCACCTGAACCGCCCCGTACACAATATAGGGCACTGCCCACCACACCACGATACGAAAGGAAATAGGATACAGTGTCGTATAAAACGGCGTAAAAACGACACATAACACAATCGGAATAAGCAGGAGAAACGGCATTAACGCTTGCATGCGTTTGGTCATGCGAACCGGGCGATACGCATTGGCAAACAAAACGAAAGAATAGGGAAGCCCGTAGTAGGAAACTAGAGAGGAGACTGCTTGCAGTCGATAAAGGAGCTGCTGCGCAACCTCATTCATTCCAGCTTCTGCTGCTGCAGGCAGCCATTGCAAATCCAGAACGGCAGCAAGCGCGCCTGCGCCTCCCGTAAACGCGACAGCACCTAACCAATGATTAACGGACGATCGCCGATCAGAGAGCCATATGATGGCTGCTATTGCCCACAGTGCGATGAGAACGAATAACATAACGCAGCTCCTTCACTATCCTTGCTCAGTTATTTCAATGGTGATCGGAGACCATTCCCCGATAACGGTCTGTCCATGTACAGAAACGCTTCCTTCAGGCGTCAAATCCTTCTCCGTCATAATGCCGAGAGCCACGGTGAATTGATTGAATTTAACCGGGACGTTTCTCTCTCTTCTGACTTCGTTTCCGTTAACGAAAAATACCACTTCATCCATCGAGCGATTGTAAGTGATTTTGTACACGTTGAATGCTTGCGCCTCAAAGTCTGTGTCTTCCTTGAACACGCAGAAATACTTCGTTTTATCGGTTTCAGGCACCTTGACGCCAGGAAAAGGAAGAACCGCATACACGCTAGCGTACTTATCGTTCCCGGCAAAAAAATCGAGTGCCCCGCCTGTCGTGAAGTCGAGCAAATTCAATGAGACGAACCCGTCATATAAATCATTTGGCGCCGTCTGCTGCGAACGTGCGCGGATTTGAAGCTCGAAGCTGATGATTCCTGATTCGGGAACGAGAACAGGTTCTGCGGAATAATACATATGCTTCGCATTGTCCAGAATTTGAATTTGATCATTCGAGCGGCTAAGCGGCGCGCGCACGTAAAGCATGCCGTTGCGTACGATAATGACCGCATTCGGCTCGCGGTATTGCCAGAAGCTTCCGTCCTGTAGAGGGAAACCGCCGATTTTCCAAACCTCGCCTTCATTCAATATCGTATGGAAATCACCTAACGTCCATTGCTTATCCATCTTATCTACCCGCCTTCTAAGTTGATTGCTTACACGAGTCCTTGAATCCATAAAGCAGCTATCAGTAAGGTTCCGCAGCGAATCGTCGCTTTCACCGAAGCGCCCATTAACGGCACGTATGCCGCTGAATCATTACGCGTCGAAAGCCGCCCATATACGCGGTACAGCGGAATGGCTGTCGGCAAAGCGAGCAAAGCATATACCGGCAGCGCGTCCAATGCCACGCATACAACGAGAGTGAAATAAGCCAGCGCCAGCAAAACGCGCGAAAACAGCAATGCCCTGCGCTCCCCCCATACAACGACTAACGTCCGTTTGCCGGCTTGCTTGTCCGCTTGCCAATGCAAAAAATGATGGTTGAACAAAATGAGAGTCGTGAGCAAACCAATCGGCAATGAAAGCAGCAATGCGCGGTAATCAAGCTGTGAGGTTTGTACGAAATATGCGCCAACGACAGGCAGAATCCCGAATGAGATTAGAATCGCAAGCTCGCTGTAGCCTTTGCCGCGGTAACCGAACTGGATTGGCGGCGCCACATAGAAATAAGCGATTAACGTGCCTAGAATGCCGAACACTAGCGCAAGCCAGCCGCTTAACACACTCAAGATAACCCCGCATATCGCTGCAATGCCGAACAAGCCCCACGTCACTGCGGCAAATGCGCGAATGCTCCAGGTTCCCTTCGTCAAATACCCCGAATTGGTCGGAATGACGCCATCCGTTGTTTGAGCAGCCGTATCTGTACCGTTATAATAATCCCATAAATCATTAATCATATTAGAAAATAAATGCGCCGCTCCTGCGCCAATCATCGTAATGACGAACAAGAATGGATGGAAAACGCCGTTCCAAACATAGGCGCCGAGTGCGCCTAGCGCTACCGGAATAAGCATCACAGGCAGCACCCTCACTCTGGATGCTTTCAGAAATTGGTTAAACATGGATGTAGTCACTGCTCCCTTTGATGTCGATGGTTCAATTGAACCACTTCTATTTGCTGTAAGTCAACAATTGGATTAGGAGCGGCTCCGCTTTGGGCTTGCTTTTGCAAGCCGCTGTTTGCATACTGTTTGCATTCTGTTTGCATTCTGTTTGCATTCTGTTTGCATTCTGTTTGCATTCTGTTTCCGACTATGTATCTGCTCTCTGCCACTCCTTCATTTCGGCGCATGGCATGCTTATCCTTCTTTTCCAGCACAAAGAAGCAGGCAGAGTCCCCTTGCTCGAGCTCTGCCTGCTTTATACGGCCTGTCCTGACGATTAAATCTCTAACTGGTTGGCAGCCACAAGCTGGTTATACCAATGATAGCTTGCCTTTGGCGTTCTCTCCAGCGTCTCGAAGTTGACATGAACAAGCCCGAATGGCTTGGAATAACCAAAGGCCCATTCGAAGTTGTCCATCAATGACCACACCATGTAACCTTTGACGGGAACGCCAGACTCAATTGCGCGGTGCAGAGCCATAATGTGATCGCGTAGGAAGCTGATTCTCGCTTCGTCATTGATTTTCCCATCTTGCAGTTCTGCCTCATAGCAAGCGCCATTCTCAGTAATATAGATTGGAATTTGACCATAGGTTTCATTGATCCAAGTCAGCACATGGTAGAACCCGTCAGCATATATGTTCCAGTCAAAATCGGTTTTGGCAAAGCTTGAACTGATTTCTTCGCTGTCATACAAATCATTGCCTGCCGCATGACGAATCAAGCTGCCCGTATAATAATTGATGCCTAAGAAATCGATAGGCTGCGAAATAATAGCCATATCCCCAGGTTCAACCTTCACCTTGAAGCCCTTGCTCTCATACCAATCCGTCAATAGCTTCGGGTACTCCCCCTTCAACACAGGTGAAAGAAACCATTCATTGAAAGAACCGTTGCGTAGCTGAGCAGCCTTCACATCCTCTGGGGAAGAACTGTAGGCCGTTCTCCATTCCGTATTCGGCGCGTAACCAATCTCGCCTTCGATGCCAAGCTCACGGAATCGCTTAACGGTTAAGCCGTGTGCGACTAGAATATGGTGAGCGACATCAAGGGCAGCCTGCATATCCTGCTTGCCTGGCGCATGCGCACCTAGGTAGTTGGATAATATGGAAATACACCAAGGCTCGTTAAGCGTAATCCATCTTTTTACCTTGCCGTTAAATTTACGGAATACCGTTTCTGCATATTGGACAAAAGCATCCATTGTCGCGCGGTTTTCCCATCCGCCCTCATCCTGAAGCGTCTGAGGCAAATCCCAGTGGTATAGCGTTACAAATGGTTCAATGCCATTCGCAATAAGCTTGTCGATCAGCTCCTCGTAGTAATCAAGGCCTGTCGGATTAACAGCTCCTCTGCCTTGAGGGATAACGCGCGGCCAAGCTATCGAGAACCGATAGACAGAAACGCCAAGCTCCTTCAGCAGTCGGATGTCATCATCTACGCGGTGATAACTGTCGCATGCCACATCGCCGTTGTCTCCATTAAGCACCTTGCCCGGTGTTTTCGCGAACGTGTCCCATATGCTGGCACTCCGTCCATCCTCATCAAACGCGCCTTCGATTTGGTACGCAGCAGTTGCCGTTCCCCATTTAAAATCTTTTGGAAATTGTACAGTCGTCATTCTCCACTACCTCCAGCTGTTTTCTATCTATCATAGCGGTACAACGGTTTATTATACTGCTCGTACAATGACTATCCTAACGCCCTTGTGACTTTTTTATGACAAACCGATAGGCCATCTAACGTCAAGCTTGAAAAAAAAGAACGCTTCAGCATATCGCTGAAGCGCCTGTGATTGATATGTCCTTCCTTTTAAAGCTTGAATACAGAAGCCTTTTCTTTCAGCTCATGCGAGGAGCCGGTCAGCTTCTCTGCAAGACTGCGAAGCTCATCAGAAATATCGTTTTGCTTCACGGACAGCTCGCTCATATGCTCCATTTTCCCATTTACGTCCGTGGATGTGTTCAGCAGCTTGTCAACAGCAGATACGATATGCGTCATTCCTGCTGTTATCTCGCTTATTGCCGTTGAAATCTCGCTCATCTGGTCAGACAATACGCTGCTTTGCGATTCCAAAGCTTGGAACGTGCCGCTTGCCGTCTCCGATGCTTGTCTTGTCGACTGAATGACATTCGCAAAGCTTCCGATCGTTCTGCTGCTAGAGGCAACATCGCTTTGGATAAGTGTCAATTCCTTTGTAATTTGCTTGGATATGGTATCCGTCTGGCTTGACAGCTTCCTAATTTCCTCCGCCACAACTGCAAAGCCGCGTCCGTGCTCCCCAGCTCTTGCGGATTCTATAGATGCGTTAAGCGACAACAGATTCGTCTGCGTATTCAAATCCTGAATGCCGTTCAAAAACTTGGAAACATTGTTGTATCGGCCATTCATCGCTTCAAAAGCCTCCGTCAGCTTCGCGAATTGCTCAACGGTTTCGTTAACCATGACGACAACGCCTGCCATTTGCTGGGAGCCGCTCTGGGACGACTGCTTCATTTGACGCATGTCATTGTTTATGTACTCGCTGGAAGCAGCGATTTGCTGGGAGCTTGCGGATATTTGCTCCGTTACCGCCGAAATTGAAGAAGCATCATCATATTGCGACAGCAGTGCTTCACGACCCAGGTCAACCTGGCCTTTCACATCCTCGGAAGCTTGGCGGTTGCTTCCAATCATCGTATCCATGTTGCGCGATACGTGAAGAACAGACTCGCTGACGTTAAGCGTGGCCTTAATCGTGTCTCTTAAATTGTCGCCCATTGCGGCTAGCGCCTGATCAATTTCACCGAATTCATCAGAGCGGGCCAGCTTCTCCTGACTCGTGAAATCATTGCTGCCATATGCGCGGATGCGCCTTGTAATGCCGGTAAGGCCCGTTTTAATCGATTGCGTAACGCCGTAAATCATAATAGCTGGCAATACAGCAAGCAGAATGACATTAATAAGCACGATGATATTAGCGCTCGATACATCACGATTCAGATTGTTTTGGGTCGTTTCTGCGTCATGAGTTAGCCGCTCATGCATGGTATCGTTCGAATAGCTGAGTATTACAGTGTATACGCTGATTAGATTGCTGATGCGCAAGGACTTCTCTTCAGCTGTTAAACCCGATACATCGGTATTGGTTTGATTGAGATTATCAAGTGCGAGGCGAAGAACGCCTATCTGATTGGCATAAAGCTGTCCGCCTTCTTTGGCGGGAGGATATTTCTTGTCCATTTCGATCAGCTGCTTGTCAAGCTCATCGATATTGGCAGGGAGGGTTTCCAAATCTTTCATAATTGCTGAAGCATCGCTCTTCCCATTCTCGATCGCATCCACCATAAGCAGCATGGCTTTCAGCAATTTGTTGGAAATACCTTGATAGTTCCGTTCAGCACGTGATAAATGATCCGAATCTTCAACTGATCCTGCAACTGATACATTCTGAACATAAATAAATGCGCCTGCTCCTAAATTAAACAGTGTGATGATTGCCGTAATAAGAAATAACTTGGTCGTAATTTTCCTCATGTTCATTTTCTTCGACAGTATGCTCGCTCTCTTCAACCAATCCTTCAACACCATTCCAATTTCTCTCCTCTGTCCCTCTGAAAAAACAAAAAAGCTATCCAGCCACAGGAGGCGGACAGCTTCTTAGCTCTATATCCTTCCGGCGGTCTGGCGACCTTAGCACAAGTGCTTTAGGCCCATAACTTTGCGTCCTAGCCTTTCGGCAAGTTTGCCATTTTCAGATTGTCTATGTTTGTATTTACAACATAATCCAGTATAGGACAATAAAGAGTTTCTGTATATCCCTATAGAACTATTTTATTCGGGACTTAGAAACAAAGTCGCATTGCAATAACGCCTGGAGAGGGAATGAAAGTAGGACGTTTGTATGGATATGACAGCAATGAGCAAAATATTGCGCACAGCTTCCCATTGATTGTCCGTTAAATTAGGTAATTGGTTCGCGAACTGATTGGCTGACGAGCGAATGGCTTCCTCAGTCAAAATATCTTGATGCGGATTTTCCTTCAAATGTCCGGAAATATCGAGCAGCTGATCATTGTTTGCATCCAGTTCTTCAAACATACTCGTATACGATGCATATAATTGAATAGGACCGACCAAATCGGCCTTCTCATCCTCTGGTTTTTTAAAAACGATCTCAAATAGCTTGCGTATGGATTCAAAATCAAGATTTGACTTTAAATCATCAATAATGAACAATAACGCAGCCTGATTGAGCGAATATTTTTTACCCGCCTTCGGGCAATCGAAATAAGGCTTAAAATCGCGCTTTACCCAATTTTGCATGGACGTTATCGACAGATTTGAATATTCGATCAGCTGACCGAGCGCAGCAATTTCATGTAGCGAGAAACCTTTGAGCTCATTGCCTTTAATCAGCTTCTCAATAATCGGAGGCAGCAGTGTTGACAGAAATGCCGGCAATCCTGCACCCTTCTCCAAATCGTATTGATGCGTTTTGGTCCATGCGGCTTGCAATACCTGCAGCGGCTTCTGATTATGCTTCCCGTCTAGCGCAAGCAGCAAGCAAGCCATCTCTTTTCGAGTAAGCGTAAAGGACTCCATTTTCCTTCCTCCTCGCGCTTTCGTCATATGTACCTTTTGTTACAAGTTCATATGAACTCATCATATGCCGGAGAATGACAGTTGTAAAGGCTCGAAAATCAATGAGAATGCGCTTTTCCATCTCGTAAAATCGCTCTAATAGCGCATAAAAGGCTGTTACCGTTTGAAATGGCGTTTGTCATATGCTGTAATCATTCGTTATAGTAGATCATAAGAATACAAAAAATATAAATATAAAAGGGTAGTGAGAAACGAAAATGGGTATAGGATTCAATTTATTCATGATTGCTCTTCTTATTTTATTAACTGCTTTTTTCGTCGCAACGGAGTTTGCCATCATTAGACTTCGCTCCAGTCGGATCGATCAGTTAGTGCTTGAGGGCCGGAAGAACGCGCTTGCCGTTCAACGGGTTACGAGTAATCTGGATGCCTACTTGTCAGCCTGCCAATTAGGTATTACCATCACAGCACTCGGGCTGGGCTGGCTGGGAGAACCAACAGTTGAAAAAATGCTTTTACCCTTGTTTGAGCGTCTGTCCATAAATGATGACATCAGTCATATTCTATCCTTTTTCATTGCATTTATTTCGGTCACATTCCTGCATGTTGTAGTCGGGGAGCTCGCTCCAAAAACGTGGGCGATTCAAAAGGCCGAATTTATCAGTTTCCTTACCGCAAAACCGATTATCTTGTTCCACAAGATTTTATATCCTTTCATTTGGTTGCTAAATGGCTCGGCTAACACGCTAGTCCGCCTATTCGGGCTCAAGCCCGCCACTGAGCATGAAGAAGCGCATTCGGAGGAAGAAATTCAAATTATTCTAAATGAGAGCTACCAAAGCGGAAAGATTAATAATACAGAGTACGGTTATGTGAGCCGCATCTTCGCATTCGATGAGCTGCTCGCCAAGGAAATTATGGTGCCCCGCACCGATATGATCTGTTTATACACGAATAAATCGCTTGCCGAGAATATGCAAATTATTCGCAAGGAGCAGTATACGCGCTTCCCCGTTGCGCTTGAGAGCAAGGACAATATCGTCGGAATGATCAACACGAAGCAGCTTTTTTTGGAGTACGAAACGGATCGCGACCTTGACTTCAAAAAGCTCGTTCATCCTGTGTTAAGTGTATCAGAGGTAACGCCTGTCAAAATGCTCCTGAAACGAATGCAGCTTGAACGCGTTCATATTGCCATTCTAGTCGATGAATACGGCGGTACTTCCGGCCTTATTACCATTGAAGATATTCTAGAAGAAATCGTCGGTGAGATCCGTGACGAATTCGATGCAGATGAGCGCAAGGAAATCGAGCAGCTTGCAGATAACTGCTACTTGCTTGATGGCAAGGTATCACTCAGCGAGCTGAGCGACCTTACAGGGATGAACTTTGAGGAAGAAGACGTAGACACGGTTGGCGGCTGGCTGTACAGTCAAGTTGCGGACCCTAAACCTGGCAAAGAGCACTTCTATGAAAATTATAAATTTATTATTCGCGAAACAAGCAAAAACCGGATTCGCAAGGTTGAAATGCTCATTGAGCAGCAAGAACAAAGCATTGAAGGAGAAACGGCATAAACAAGTTTCATTCTCAAATGCTGGTTTGGGTCCATTCGATTTCTGCTTGCTTTATAATATTGCATAATTAAGACCCTTCAGCTCCACTTTTATAGTGGCGTTGAAGGGTCTTTTGCGCATTTTATACCATTGGCTGTTTCGGGCTCTGACTGTCAGCCTAATCATCATTGCGGCGGAACGATAAGACTAATGATCTGTGCCATTCGTTCCTGCATCTATTGCTCTGATTGCGACATTCCACTCATCGTCATGCAGCCGGAAGAGCCCTAATGCTTCCGCTAGCTCAATGACTGCCGTCACGCCATCTCCCAGTATCTCATATGAAAAGCATTTGCTGAGCCTTGAAAAGAATCCGGTGCCCGTTCGAATTTCATTTATTTCATCCTTCGCATCTTTTTTTAAAAAAAGACTTGCAATTACATTAGTATATATGTAATAATACATCTTGTGTTTAACGAATCGCACACGCCGTTGTAGCTCAACTGGTAGAGCAACTGACTTGTAATCAGTAGGTTGGGGGTTCAAGTCCTCTCGACGGCACCATCTTTTCTCGGGACGTAGCTCAGCTTGGTAGAGCACCTGGTTTGGGACCAGGGGGTCGCATGTTCAAATCGTGTCGTCCCGACCATCCCTTACGAAATACATAGCTGACATACATATAAAGAAGAAGCTTGATTGCTCAAGCTTCTTTTTTTATATCCGCTCACCGGTTTCCTGCAGCAGCAGCGCAATATCCTCAAAACCGCTATCCATCGCATAATCCGCGGCTGTATACCCCGTCTCATCCACCATCAGCGGATCAGCGCCTGCTTGCAGCAGAAGCTTCGTCGATTCGATATCGCCTTCTGTCGCAGCCGTCATCAAAGGTGTCCAGCCCGTACTGTCTTGCAGGTCAGGATTCGCGTTTCTCTCCAGAAGCAGCTCGACCACATCCACACTGCCATTATAAATCGCAATCGTCAATGCCGTCTCTTCATAGGTATGCTCGACTAGATTTAGATCCGCTCCCGCATCGATGATTGCGATACCGCTATCCGTATCATTTAATTGTGCCGCCCACATAAGCGCTGTCCAGCCCTCAGCATCCGCTGCATCCGGATTGACACCGGAAGACAATAATTGCCGTACAAGGTCGGCATCCCCTTCTAATGCTGCGTCAAGCAGCTCTTCTTCTGTATTCACACGATCTTCAAACTGGCTCATAAAAGTACCGATGGATTTTGAGAAAATGATGCCTGTCGAAATCGAGCCCAGCAATACGAAAACAGCGACTACTGCAATGACAATTCCGATGCGTGAAGTATGGAACACAATACTCGATGAGTAGCCGGCGAATTGCTGAAGTGCATGAATTCGTTTCGGAAGCGGTGGATGGGTGGAGAGCCTTTCGGCAAGCCATACGAAAAAACCATTTTCATAGCTGCTTTGCAGCAAATACTCCTCCCGGTCGACACGTCGATATAGCGTTTTGCCAATTGCTAATATCGTCAAGCCATTCATTGCTGCCTCAGCATCGTTGATGTAATAAGCCGCCATGCGATCACAGGTATATTCACATGCCCTTGAATAAGCCTCTCCCAGAAAAGGAAGCCACATAGCCGGAATAATGAATATTTGCTTCATGATATGATTGCGCTTGATATGGGCAAGCTCATGGGTCAGCACAAAAGCAAGCTCCCGCTCGCCGCCGGATTGAATGAGTTCAAACAAATCAGCGTAAAGAACGACCATGTTTCGTCCAAAAAAACGGGAAGCGAACGCGTTTAATATGCCGCTGGACTCCATTACGTATAAATCCGGAACAACCGTAAAACCCATTTTGGCGCATTGCTCTTCCGCAAGCGCGAACACCTCAGGAAATTGTCTAGGTGTGATGCGTACGCCGTTCATTCGTATATTCGCCATCATAATCGCTTGGGCTGCCAAAGGTATGACAATAAGAATAGGAATTAATAACATAAAAATAATAGAAAAAAACAAGCCTAAATAAACAATAATACTGAAAATGAGCGCAAGAACATAATAACGCTCCTCTTTCTGGTGAATCAACATCGGTTCATTAGCATTTGCATTCAACAATAGGCAGCTCCTTCAAAAATAATATCCACATTATACACGATTTCCCATTGTTATTATATAAGAAAAGGAGCCAGCGCTGCTGCGCGCTGGCTCCAAATGCTTAAAACATCTATTGATCCGATTCATCCCATTTTTTTGAATAGGCCTTTTTAGTAATCCACAAAGTCAGCCAAGTCAGCAACACTACGATTATAGCCGCAAATATCCATACGCCAGCAGGAACGTCCATCCGTATGTACCCCCTTTTATCATATGAATCTATTTTACATGATAAAAGGTTGGCATGACTGCTATAAACGTTAACAAATTCGCAACTCTTCTTTTATGCTGAAGCATCCATCAAAACGAGCCTTTGCTTTGTACGAGAATATCAATCGGGTATCGCCCGGCATTCCGTCCATATAATGCAAGCCCGCCCTCATCTGCTGCTAGCTCTAGCTTGAAGCTTCTTGAGGCATTCAGCTTCGCAGTAACCGCGCTCGGGAGAGACACCTTGCATAAGTAACCGTATGACCCTGCTTCCTCCAGCTTATTGCTAACGGTCTGATAGTGCCATGACAACGCGCCTCGGCTATCTGCTGGATTGTCGCGAAGGATGAAGGTCTCAACCAGCTCATCATCGATCAGAATGCTCAGCTTCGACTCGTGGCGTTCAGAATCCGTCATATAATAAGTATTCGGATTGAATTCCGGCTCGTCGAGCGCGCCATGCATATAAGAAATATCATGCTGCTTCTCGATACTTCCCTCCACATTGCGCTTCAGCAGCCGTTTGGAGCTTGCTTCAAAGGCGAGCTCGATATCATAGATGGCTGCTTGCTCGGATACGGATGGCAGCTCCACCTGATAAGTGAAGCGGCCAGCTCCGCCGCCATTTGCCTTATTGTCTTGAAGTGCATTCCAGCTAATCGGAAACGTGCTTTCTGAATAGCCTGCAGCCGGAAGGCTGATTATGCGGCCTTCTGCTGCATATTTGCCACGTGATGCTTGGCTGCGTACATCAAAGGTCACAAAATTACGTGTAATAACGATGCCGTCAGCGGTCAGTAGGCGAACTGCAAGCACGGATACGGCATCCTGATCTGGCATGATCAAGGAAAGAGCGGATAAACGTTCCACGCCGTACCCCGTCCAGTTAACGGCTTCATTGCCGGATGCTTGAACAATCCGCGTTCCAAGATTGTCATGCCATAGCTCCCATGACAGCTGAAGCTCTTGACCGTGATATCGGTCCGAGAAGCTTGAGCCAAGCAGTTCAATAGCGAGATGGGCACCTGCTTGCAGCGTCTGGCATGGAGGCGCGTCAATGACGACAAAATCAGGTGTGTGTAGATCAGCAACCGTCATCCCTGGCACATACCATTCATAGCCGAACAGTTTATCTGACCCATCTAGACGATAATATCCGTTATATTCATTAACGACGTCACGGAATTCGGTAAATACGAAGCCGCACATTTTGTCATGGCGACGGAATTCATTCATCATGTAGCGATAATGCCAAGCAAGATCGCTCTCCCCCGCTCCGCCATCGATCCCCCACACATTTCCGCATTCGCTGTTCATAAGCGGTGCATCGGATTGCGTGTTGCCTCCAATATAATTGAAGGTAGAGCCGCGGTATGTTTTTTCTACCACTTCAGAAACATGTGCCCTAAGCTCATTGTAGCCGTTAATGTAGAAATGCCATGTATTGATATCCGATTCCACATGATCGTAATTACATGGCGAATTATCTTCGATAATGCGCGTAGGGTCCACCTGCTTTGCAAACTGGTACATGGAACGAACCCACTCCTGCGTCTGCGGCAAGAAGTTATTCGGATGCGTGACGTCTGTCGTAAGCGATGTCGATTCGCTGTTCGTCTTTAAGCCCCAGGTTTCATTAAACATGACCCATGAAAAAATAGAAGGGTGATTGTAGTCTCGATCAATAATCTCTCGCGCTTCGCTTTCATACGATTGCTTAGCCTGATCATCCGGGTCTCCCCAGAAACAAGGCATATCCTCCATCACAAGAATGCCGAGCTTATCGGCCCAGTAGAGCTTGCGCGGCTCTTCCGGCTTAATATGAATGCGCACGAAGTTTAAACCAAGCCGCTTCATTAAGTGGATTTCATTTTTCATTTCTTCGTCGGACGGGTAGGTGAAGAAGCCGGTTGGATGGAAAGATTGATCCAGAGTTCCGTTCAAATACACTGGTTTTCCGTTTAACGTAATCCAGCGATAGCTGCGATCACCTACAAGCGCGGTGGAGATTTCGCGAATCCCAAAGTAAGTGCTGACGGTATCGGCCTGCCCGTTGCTGCTTAGAACAATCTGCCCTTCATACAAATAGGGAGATTCCGGACTCCATAGCTTCGGGGCTTCAACCTTAATCACAGCCTCGATGACATTCGTGCCTTCAGAAAGCTCAGCCTCAACCAGGTGGGTTACGGCCCCTTCAGCGAATGCGAAAGCAAGTTCAGCTGAGCCACTCTTATTAGCGATAACGGTTGTAACAATTTCAATCGTGCCATCTATACTTGTATTAAATTTCGAATCTCGAACATAGTTTTGTGGACGAGCCTCCAGCCACACTGGCTGCCAAATACCTCGGATTTCACCATACCCTTGCTTGCCCCGGGCTTGGTAATCATGATCGTAATCCTCAGCACGCACGATAATCTGATTGCTTCCTTCCAAGGCCCAAGCATCCGTTACATCAAATTCAAACGTACCATATCCGCCTGAATGGGAGCCAACTGCTATCCCGTTTACCCACACATCCGATTTGTAATCAACCGCGCCGAAGCGCAAAAACAGCCTTGATTCGCTTGCTGCTGGAGCCCATTGTACTTCTTTGCTATACCAAGCGATGCCCTTCTCATTGCTGCCTATGCCCGAAAGCGGGCTTGCCCATGAGAATGGAACGATAATTTCTGAAGCGAACGACTTTCCTTTGACTTGATGCCAACCTTCTGCATTTCCTAGATTGCCATGATCAAACGAAAATGACCAGGTACCGTTCAGATTCATCCAATCCGCACGCTGCCAATCAGGGCGCGGATACTCTGCTCTCGGTATGCTTACTTGCGATGTTTGAACCATATTCGTAACCATTAACATCACACAACCTTTCCAATTTGAGTACTGGATCAACATTCATAAGATGTAGTTTTAAGTTAATCATAAATGTATAAAGAAACTATTTCGTAACAAGAATACGTCTTCATTTGCATATTTGTCAACTTAATGTTTATTTTCATGTCGATAGTCATCGAGTAGTTAATATTTAAGTTAACTTAAAACACAACTGACCTTATGCAACAATAAAAAAAAGAGCTGTAACCAAACAGCTCTTTCGATAAATGCTATAGTTTTCTCATCTGGCTCGTTAACACTTCTGAAGTCAGCCAGCGTCGAAATAGGAAAAACAAAAGAATCGAAGGCAAACTTAACCATGCGCCTAGCTGCATGACCTGCATCGCCGACATCTCTCCTCCAGAAAAAGCCAGCTGTTGAAAAAGTGTGATTGGCGATTGCTTCTCAGGCTCTGTGATATAGAGATAGGATGGATAATAACCGTTCCAAAGCGCGACAAATTGCAGTACACCTAGCGCCAGAATCGGCTTCCATACCTTCGGGATAAAGAGCATGAAAAACGCATGCAGCTCTCCTTTTCCGTTTGCCTCGGCTAATTCTTTCAATTCGCTATGCCGTGCATTAAACATACTTTTGAGCACAAATACTGCCGCAAGGTTAAAAAAACCAAAAAATAGCTGCGGGAATATCGTACCTAGCATTCCTAGATTTCGTATGTATAACAATTCGTTAACCATTCCGCCAGCCATCACCATCACGATTAACAAAAACAGCTTATATACGCTTCGTCCAGGCAGTCGTTTCACCGTGAGCGGAAAGGCGAGCGTTACCGTCATCAATAAAAAGACAATAACGGCTGCTATATCCACAGCGAGATAGACAATAACATTCCAAAGAGTGACAATCCCCTTCAAGGACTGATCGGGATTTCCAGAGCCTCTAAACGGATAAATAACAAGCATATAGAGCACAAGAACAACAAGAACGATATAGAAACCCGCTAATACGATGCCCACTATGTTTCTTTGCGAAGAATTTGCCGCTATTTCGGTTCTATTCATTGTCGTTTGAAACAGCTCATTCAGAAAACGTCCTTTTACCACACGATACGCGGCAAGCGTGAAAACAAGCTGGATGATGAACTGGATGAACCATGCCGCCGACGCGTGACTTGCTTCCATCGACATGATCCCCATTTGTTGATTATAAATATCCAACGTTGCCCCGGTCGAACTCGTCAACGGACTAACGATATTGGTAATAAACTCATGATCTAACGTGAAAATAGTGGAAAGCTGCAGTAGCATAAACGCAGATACAGCTCGAAGGGCCGGAAGTACGTTCAATTGTACAAAGCTGTTTGAATGGACTTGAGGCAAATGGCTTGAGCTGGCATGCTTGGATGCAATCGCTGCGAGTGCAATAACGATCGGGATTCCGCATGTTTTGACGCTCTCAGCCACTATGATGATCACCCTAATCCATTCAGTGTCAGCAGCCACAAATGCTTCCAGCGTAAAAAACGGCGAGCTAGTCGGCGAAAGCATGTAGATAACAATATAGGCAAACACTACGGATGGAATGAAATACGGAATGAGAAACATCGTTGCGAATATTCCTCTCAGCTGCTTGGATTTCAAACTGCTCAATGCCAGTGCAAGGATGAACGAAGCAGCACCGCTGAGCCATATATAGCTGGTTTTGATTACGATTGTATTCAACATGACACTGCGGAAATCCGGATTTCCGAATAAATCAAAGTAATGGTCTAATCCCACCCAATCACTTTCAAAAATGCCTTGAAATACTTTGTAATCGACCATAGAAAGGATGACCCCATAAACAAAAGGAATAATCTTGAATATTGCAATTAACAGCATCGCAGGCAATACGATTACATAATGCAGCTTGTATTTCCATATCAGCTGCGGAACGCTTGCTTTGTTGCTATGCGGCTTCGTTTCATTTTTCTGAAGATTTGTTGATGCTTGTTCCATGCTGGACCCTCATTCTTTCCCTAATTTTTTACTAATTTATAAGGTTTATCCTCAACATTGTATAGATACCTATTGATCTCGCTGCTTCAGAACCTATTTGTAGAGTGCAGCTGCTGCGCTGTATAATAGGAGAATCAACTTATATGATCGTTAGGAGAAACGCAAATGGACTTCCGATTGGATCTCATTGAAAACAAGGTTGAATTTTTCGAAGCTTATGATTTAAAAACGTTGGAGCATAAGATTGATCAGCAAATCGAGAATAATAAAGGCTTGCTGCTAGAAATTCACCATATTAGCCATCATGCCGTATTTCATCCTAAAGCCGAAAAAATGCTTTACAGCGCTGTCGTTCATTTTAAAGCAAAAAAATAATGCCTATATCATCAAAACGCTCCCGGCACTAAGCTGCCGGGAGCGTTTTTGTGTGATTATTAGTTAAGCAATCTACTCCTACTGAAACCATCCATTACAATTATATAAAACTCTTCAGCGAAGGCGGCCGCCTGACAAGACTGGCTTGCTCGTATGAGTATGCCAGCTTGATCAGCTTCGGCTCCTCATATGCTCTCGCTGCAAAGGTAACGCCAAAGGGCACGCCTTTCGCCGTATACCCTGCCGGTACGACGATGGATGGATAACCTGCACGCGATGTAATTCGCGCACCGAAATCCGCCGGGAACAGCAGGGCGTCCAATTCATATTCCTTCATAGTCGCATCGAGCCCCTCATCCTTGCATAAACGGAGATCCGCGGCCCTATCCCGCAAATAAGCCGTTTCTGTCTGTGTGCCCGAAGTCGTCGTTTCAGCAGATAAGAGTGTCGATTGCCCGTACTTCAGCGTCTCGACTGGATGCTCGTTGTTGAATGCGATAATGTCCTTTAGCGTACGAATTTTACTTCCTGGTGGCAGATTGGACAAATAAGCATTGATCGAGGATTTGAACTCATTCAACACGACTGATGAATATTTGATCTCCCTAGCCGTGCGAATATCTGCAGGATCCACAATAATTGCCCCTTGCTTTCTCATCACGTCGACAGCATCTTGAAATATCGTTAGCTGATCTTCCGTCAATTCTTCGAAGAAATAATCTCTCGGAATGCCGATGCGTGCACCCGCAAGCCCTTCCGAGTCAAGAAATTGACTGTAATCGGCCTGCTTATGCCAGATGCTCGTTCCCATCGCTGCGTCTGATTCGTCATATGCGGTAATGGCATTTAAAACATGAACGGCGTCCGTGACCGTCCTAGCCATCGGGCCTGCTGTATCCTGCGAGTTCGACAGCGGCAGTATGCCCGAACGGCTTATTAAGCCAACTGTCGGTTTGATGCCGACGGTCGAGCTTAAGTTGCCAGGGTTCAATATCGATCCCGAGGTTTCCGTTCCAATGGAAGCCATGCAGAAATTGCATGCTACCGCTACACCTGAGCCGGCACTCGAGCCGCCCGTTGGAGCAGATATATTGTAAGGGTTAAGGACTTGCCCGCCACGCGAGCTATAGCCGGATGGCATCCCATCCGTCATAAAGTTGGCGAATTCCGTCATATTCACTTTTCCCAGCAGAACTGCACCGGCTTCCCTCAGCTTTCTCACGATAAATGCGTCTTCACCTGCATAAGAGCCTGCCAAAGCAAGTGAGCCTGCACTCGTATGCATGTGGTCGCCGGTATTGATATTATCCTTCAGCATGATGGGAATGCCATGCAATGGTCCTCTTGGTCCCTTCGCAGCACGCTCGCTGTCTAGTGCTGTAGCAATAAATAAGGCATCGGGGTTCAGCTCAAGCACGGAATTAATCGTTAGGCCGTCTTTGTCATGGGAGGCGATTCGGTCGAAATAACGCAATACGAGCTCGCGTGAAGTAAGCTCGCCTGACTGCAAAGCTGATTGAACGGATGAGATAGTTGCCTCAACGATTTCCATATCCCTTTTGCCCCTTATATATTCCGAATGTGTGCTGTACGAGCCTAGTATATACTATTTTTTGGCAACGAACATCTTCTACTTTTATAGACTCACATGTACAAGCACACGGTTTTAAAACAAAAAAAAGAGAAAGTCCACTATGGACTCTCTCTCTCAGGCTTGCTCATATGGTGCTATGCCGTCATCCCACTTTCACCTGCAAGCTTCAACTGCTTCCGATAAACAAATTTAGAAATCGAAATGCTGATCTCATAGAGCAAAAACAAAGGTACGATTACGATAATATCCGATAGAATATCTGGAGGGGTAATCGTGATTGCGACAAGCGCCAATATGAAATAGGCAAGCTTACGTGCTTTCGCGAGCCTATTCGGATTCAACAGGCCAAGCTTCGTAAGGAACATGACAATGGCCGGCATTTCGAAAAGAAGTCCAAAAGGAACGGTCATATGAATCATGAATGTAAAATAATTCTGGGCCGTATACATCGCTACAAACGATTGAGCAGCCATTTGATTCATGAAATGCAGCACCATGGGGAACAGAATGAAATATCCAAAGCAAATACCGATTATAAACAATAAACTAATACCCGGTATGAACAAAAGTGCGGCGCGCTGCGCCTCCTTTGGGACGGCAGGCGTAACAAACTTCCAAGCCTGATAGGCAGCTATCGGAAGCGTAACAGCTATGGCAACCACGCCTGCGATCATCATATATACCCAAATGACATCAGAAGGCCCTAGCAGAACAAGCTTCTGATCCATATTCCTTACCAACCATTGATAAATATCCTTTACATAAATGAATGCAGCTGCCATCGCCACTAAGAAAGCCGCAAGCGTGCGAATGAGCCGTGACCGCATTTCATCCAAATGGCCGATTAAGCTTTGATCGTTCGGGTTGACCATCTTATTTGGCGTTCGACGCAGCTGTCTCAGGCGTCTTCTCTTCCTGTCTCTTATCCTCATCTTCACCATTCACAAGACCGCGCGTTGCCCCTTTGAACTCGCTAAGCGTTCTCCCGAAAGCACGTCCCAGCTCCGGCAGCTTCGATGGTCCAAATATAATAAGCGCAATGATCAGGATTAGTACTAATCCTCCGATTCCAATATTGCCAAACGGCATATGCTCAGCCCCATTCTCAGTTAATGGAGCCGCAGACAAAGCGTCTGCGGCTTCCCGCAAAAAATTTACTGTTAGCTTAATTTGAATCCGCTAATCGCAACGACCGCGCATCTCGCTTTTTTATCCCCTGCACGGTGCGGCCACAAGCTCGAAGGCTTGCTTAAATCAGTCGTATTCTCTCCTGGATGCTGAACCGATAAAAACAGGGTTTGTTCATCTGGCGTGAAAAACGGTCCCGTAAGCTCGCTCTCAATCGGAGCAGATGCAAATTGCAGCGCCATTGCCTGATCCGGACCGCTTGTCGGGATTACGAATAGGCCGTTGTTCATAAATGATTTATGAACGCCTTTATTTTGACTGCTGCTTGAAATATCCGTGACGACCCACAGATGACCGTTAGAGTCAAATGCTAAATTATCAGGCGAGCTGAATCCCGATTGCCTGCCGCCGGCTGCAAAAATCTCAAAGTCGAATTCCAAAGCGCCCAAATCGCTATTCGATTCAAAAATACGCGTAATATGACCATGAATATTGCCGTGATTATCGTTGTTTGTGTGACAGATAAAGACCGTATTGTCAAAAGGAGAGATTTCGATATCCTCCGGTCGATCGGTAGGCGTCCCGCCAACTAACAGCGCAGCCTCTTGGCAGAAAGTGACAACATCGCCTTGGGTCTTGAACTTGCTTAGCACCTCCGGCTTGTCCTTGGCAGCTTTCGTTACCTCGGCAAGCGTGACCGGCATCCACTTCCCGCTCTTCAGATTGGCGACATAGAGTGTACCGTCCTCCAGCAAAGCGGAATTAGCCCGACCCTTCAGCTTATCGTATTTGCCCTTGCTTATGAATTTGTAGATGCATGCGTCCTTCTTGTCATCCCCCATATACACGACTACTCGTCCATCCGGAGCCAGTCCCATTGCCGTATTCTCATGATTGAAGCGGCCAAGCGCCGTATGCTTTTTCAGATAAGACTTATCAAAGGGATCCACCTCGACAACCCAGCCATAATGCGTCTCCGGGAGTTTGGAAGCCGCAGCCGTCTCTGCGAAGTTTTCCTCGCACGAAAGCACGGTATTCCAAAGCGTCACACCGCCGGAGCAATTCGCAAACGTGCCTACTGCCGTAGTTGCTCCGCCAACAGCTGTGCTGCCTTTTGCCGGACCTGTAAGCTCGAATTTGGTGAAGCCATTAATCCTGCGTGCATACGATGAGGTTTTATCCATTTTCCATGTACCCTTCTCATCGCGGTAAACCTCGATAACCGACATCCCTTGGTAATAGAGATTTTTTTGCAATTGATCGGCCGTCATCTTGCCGTCCTTCACGGGTCCTATTGAAAATATCGTGCTGTATTCATGATTGTTAACGAGCAGACCTCTAACATTTGAGCCTTTCAGCGGAAAAAATGCGTTATAGTCGCAGCCTGAGCCAAACTTTTCGCCCGCTTCATTAATCACATCGTCGAAAGCGGCTACCACGTCGTATTTGAAGTTTTTAGGCAGCAGCAGCTGGTCTTCCTTGGACGGGGCAATTGGCTCGAAATAGCCACTCACACGATTCGTGTTAAACCCAAACAGATGATCGGCCGTAGAAGACATCGCTGACGCTTTTCCGTTTAACACGCCCAAGCCTGCTGAAGCAGTTGCGAGCGCAGCTGCACCCGTACCTAAATACGAAAGAAAGGTTTTGCGGTCCATCGTTTTATTCAACTTTTCCACTCCTCATTAATGTGATCCACTCATAGACAAGCATAATAAGGAAATGTTAAGCCACTGTCACCTTAAACTGGAATTATTGTAAACGAGGGAATGATTATCATTCCTGCTTTTGCTGTAACGCTTTTTCGCATTCAAAGGCGTAGTGCGTGGAATGATGAGCAGGCTTTTCTCGGATCACCCATACATAACCGAAAGCCTGCTTCTATATGCTTAACTAAAAGCATGCAAGTGCTAAGGAGGCTGATGGAATGGGTCCGTTCTCCCCTGAGCTGTTACAGGGAAAAGTCATTTTAGTTACAGGCGGCGCGACCGGCCTAGGGCGGGCAATGGGCGAGGCGTTCATCGCTCTTGGCGCGCGGCTTGCCATTGCCAGTCGCAAAGAGTCTGTACTTCGGCAGGCAGCCGATGAGATGGGATCTTCGGCATGCCCCGTATTCTACAAAAGCTGCGATGTCCGCGATCCCCTCCAAATTCAAGCACTTATTGATGCCGTCGAAGAGCAGCTCGGGCCAATCGATGTTCTCGTCAACAATGCCGCTGGCAATTTCATTAGCCCAACGGAACGCCTTTCTCCGAAAGCGGTAGATTCGGTTCTGAACATTGTTTTGCATGGAACCTTCTATACGACACTTGAGGTCGGCAAGCGCTGGATTGAACAAGGAAGAAGCGGCACCATGCTGAACATCGTGACCACTTATGCTTCCACCGGCTCTGGCTATGTCGTCCCTTCCGCAGCCGCGAAAGCAGGCGTTCTAGCACTCACAAGATCGCTGGCGGTGGAATGGGCGAAATACGGCATACGGCAGGTTGCAATTGCACCTGGGCCCTTTCCAACTGAAGGCGCTTGGTCACGCCTGTCTCCCACTGCTGCGCTGGAAGAGCAAATGATAGCGCGAATTCCTCTCGGTCGCGTTGGAAACAAAGAAGAGCTGGCAAACTTAGCCGCTTATCTCGTTTCTGATTATGCAGCTTATTTGAACGGCGAAGTGATTACGATTGATGGCGGAGAATGGCTGCAGGGAGCCGGTCAGTTTAACGGACTATCCGCAGTGACAGACGAGGAATGGGAATCGCTGGCTGCTTTAACACGCAAAGGCAAGTAGGGATACAAAAAGAAAACAGTTCATTTCTCTTTGAGAAATGAGCTGTTTTTGGCATTTTAACTATTGTTCGTTATTCTCCGTCCGTCTGCTCCATGGGACGAGCCCCTGGACCTCTGCCGCCAGAGCGGTTTCCACCTGTGCGGTTACCTCCAGTACGGTTGCCACCGGTACGGTTACCCCCAGTACGATTGCCTCCAGTACGGTTGCCTCCTGTGCGGTTACCTCCTGTACGGTTGCCTCCTGTGCGGTTGCCTCCTGTGCGGTTACCACCAGTACGGTTTCCACCTGTGCGGTTACCTCCTGTGCGGTTGCCACCAGTGCGGTTCCCGCCTGTGCGTTCCCCTCCCGTGCGATTGCCGCCTGTACGATTGCCTTTTGTGCTGCTTGCTGCTTTTTTCTTGTCTGTTGCCATATGCGTAATACCTCCTCATAGAAGCTACTTACAACATATGATGCAACTCTAGCTTTTGTAACAAGGCTAATGATTGTTTTATAGAGTTATAGATTCGAAGGCCTCTTGTTCACCGAATGGAAGCTGCTTGAATCTAAAATGAGGAAACTCGGCTCCTTATCAACTCGATAAACTTCCTTGCCGCAAACCCTATATATTTTTCCTTATGATAGATGAGTCCAATCGTTCGTTTGATAGAGGGATTGATAATCTTAACGGTTTTAATGGCATCCGATTTATGAATCGACATTAACGTTTTCGACAGAATCGAAACGCCTGCTTTTGCCTGAATAAGGCTGAAAATGGTCTCTATCGCATCCGTCTCAACGATTGGATTCAATACGATACCGACAGCTTTGAAGGCGGTGTCCGTCTGCTCCCTGCATTTGTAGGTTTTGGGGAACAGGATAAACGGCTCTTGCGAGATATCTTCCAATCGAACAGTTTCGAGCGCAGCGAGCGGATGCTCATGGGAAAGCGTTAAAAACAATTCCTCTTCATATAAAGGTACAGAAACAATCCGCTCATCGATGACAGGCAGAATAGTGAGCGCCACATCCAGCTCATTGTGCACGACACGCTCCATAACGTCATCTGTCCCCCATACCTTCAACTGGATGTCTGGAAATTGCTTATGGAATTGTATCGTAGCTGCCGACACAAGCGAGTTTAATTCGCCCGGCAGCGCACCTATTGAAAGGCAGCCGCGCTTGAGCGTTTGCAGCTCTTCCATTTCACCCTTTGCACTTGCCATGCTTTGAAAGATATGATCGCAGTGCTTCAATAAAATAGCTCCTGCTTCCGTAACCATCGTTTTTTTACCGATCCTGTCAAACAGCTGAACACCCAGCTCATCCTCTAAAGCCTTTATTTGATGGCTTAAGGTTGGCTGAGTAACACCGAGCCTCTCAGAAGCACGAGTGAAGTGAAGCTCCTTGCACAGTGCCTTGAAATACTCCAATTGTCTAATTTCCATAGAACCTCCGCCTACCCTTTTGGTTTCCCATTATAAACAACAAAAACAGAAAAAACACCCATAAGCAGCGATGTTTTTCCTGTTTTGATTATTACTCATTCCAAGGCGAATGCAAAACGCAATCACAAAAGTTAACCGGCTTAAATCCAGGAAGTAGCAAAGTACAAACGTCGGCTTTAATATTCCCGAAGGTCGTCTCCGGCTTATGCTTGAAGCCCTCAAGGAAAGCAGGCAAAATTTTGCTCTTGAATTGATCGCGCGGATACGCTTTTACTACTTTCTCACGGATCTCCTCCGCTATGCTTTCAAAGTTTTCTCCCATCACGTCGTAGCCGACTCCCGAATAGATAAGAGCCACCTCCGGCTCCTTGAACTGAGCAATGCCAATCGTGGTATGCAAGGCAATCGCATCCCAGACGAGCCGAATGGAATCATTAGGTACGCCATGCTGCTGGAGATAGCTCTTTGCTGCGTTGGCGCCGTCTACTTCAAAGCGTTTGTCCGGACTGCTATAATGCTTCGTTAGCCCCAAGTCATGAAACAATGCGCTAATATAAAGCAGCTCTGGATCGAATGCGATTCCGGCGTTCCTGCCTTGCAGCGCTCCGAACAAGTATACCCGATGTGAATGGTTCCACAATAAATCATTGCCATGCTCGCGAAGAAGCTCTGCAGCCCCAAGCGCCAGCTTGCTGTCTGGAATCTTGATATCCGCAACCAAATTTGACATTACAACCAGCCTCCTAAAAACAAATATTTAAGATAACTTGATTGTAATGGAGCAATAATCATTGATCAATATTATCGTTTCTATCATTATGATAGATAATACGCATGATTCACTACAGATCTAACATCTGCTATAACCGCAATTTGTACACTGCTTGCAGCCCTCAATGTTGATCAAGGCTGCCGAACCGCAGGATGGGCATAAATCTCTTAAGGACGCAGCTGTAGGAAGATTAGCCTTACTCACAGCTTTTTCTAATGGAATGTGGGCAGCAGCAGCGGTCTCTTCTCCGCTCTCCGCATGCAGCTCCAGCGCTTTGGCCACGGCGTCCGCAATGGACTCCACTCGGTTGGCTCCGAAACCGATTGCTCCCGAACCTCCAATCCCCTTTAAGTGCTTAACAAGCAGCTTCACCTTGTTCCCGTGATCGCCATAACGAAGGAATAATGAGCATACGCGCCCAAGCGCCTCAGCCATTGCGAACACGTCGGAGCCAGCTTTGCCCACATTCAGAAAGATCTCTCCCGGCGTGCCGTTCAAGTCATTAATCGTAATATAAGCCATACCGAAAGGTGTGTTCACTTTATAGGTAGCCCCTCTTAACACCTGTGGTCTCCGCTTGTATTGTTTATCGAGCACTTGCTCAGCCGCTACGTCAGGCACAACCGCTTCTACAAGATCGGCATCGAAATGATCGCCATGATCGGCTTCAGACGCTATAACAGATGCCGATTCCATCTCTTCAGCTGTATGTTCATCCTCACGCGACGCTCCGCTCTTCTCCGTAGACAAGACTTGTACATCACGGCTTCCATCCCGATAGATCGTCACGCCTTTACAGCCGAGCTCAAATGCAAGCTCATACAGCTTCCCTGTCTCTTCAACCGTAAAGTCAGCCGGGCAATTCGCTGTTTTCGAGATCGAGCTGTCTACCCAGCGCTGAATAGCCGCCTGAACGCGAATGTGATCCTCCGCGGATAAGCTCATTGCCGTGACATAATAATCGGGGAGCTCCATCCCAGGATTGGCTGCCTTCCAATCTGCTGCAATAGGCACGTCTTGCTTATCGTAGCCTAATCGGCTTTGCCGGTAATATTCGAATGCAAAATAAGGCTCGATCCCCGTCGAGGTTCCGACCATTGTCCCTGTGCTTCCTGTAGGAGCCTGCGTAATGACCGTCACATTCCGCATTCCTTTCTCGGAAACGGCTTCGCCAATTTCCGGGAACGCGTGAATTAAATTTTTCATAAAGCCGCTCTGTACGTATTTGTCCGCGTCGAATGCTTGGAACGAGCCCTTCTCCGCTGCTATTTCTGTAGACGCCAAATAAGACTCACGGGCCATAAACGCATACAGCTTATCGAGAAACAACAAAGAATCCTTGCTTCCGTAACGAATTCCCAGCTTAATCATCAGCTCGGCCAGTCCCATGGTCCCGAGACCAATTCGGCGTTCAAGCTTCTGGTTGCGCTCATTTTCTTCGAAATGGTAAGGCGTCTTATCAATGACATTATCCAGAAACCGCACGGACCAGCGTGTCACCTGAGCAAGCTCCTCCCAAGCGACATCCTGTGTTTTCTCGTCGTAGAACTGCGATAAATTCACGGCCGATAGGTTGCATACACCCCAGCCCGGCAGACCTTGCTCTCCGCAGGGGTTCGTGCTGACAATAGGGTTGAAATACCAGCTGTTCGACATTTGATTGTAGTATTCCATAAAAACAACGCCAGGCTCCGCGGACTTCCAAGCCGCATCAATAATCGTTTGCCAAATATCGCGTGCACGCACGGTTTGATAATGGATGACTTTTTTTCCCAGCCTCTTCCATTCCTCCAGATCGCCTGACCAGAGCTCGTCATAGTCCTTCTCCTTCGTATCCGGAAATACGAGCTCCCAATCCGCGTCCTCCTTCACTGCCTGCATGAATGCGTTGCTTACGCATACGGACAGATTCGCATTTGTGACTTGGCCCATCGTTTGCTTGACCGTAATGAACTCCAGCACATCCGGATGCCAGTCATTCAGCATAAGCATTAATGCGCCTCTCCTGCTTCCGCCCTGCTCGATTAATCCCGTCGTATAGCTGAACAATCCCCCCCAAGACACTGCGCCGCTTGAAGAACCATTGACTCCGGCTACCATTGCACGGCGAGGACGAAGCGAAGAAAGGTTCATGCCAACTCCTCCGCCCCGCGCCATGATCTCAGTCATGTCGGATAAACTCGCCATAATGCCGCCTCGGCTGTCTTTCGGTGAGGGAATGACGTAGCAATTAAACAATGTCAGTTCTTCGCTTGCCCCGGCGCCTGCTGCAATCCTCCCTCCTGGAACGAGCTTCCAATCATTTAGGATATATCTGAATTTCTCCCTCCACTCATCCTGTTTCTCTTGGCTCTCTTCAACGGATGCCATAGCTGCCGCAAGACGGTCCCACATCTCCTCCGGCGTTTTCTCAACCGTCAAGGTGAGCTTCTCGATGCTCGACTCCGTTTGTTCACCGTTCCTGAGCTTCACCTGCACCTGACTGCCGACACGACCGACTACCTCTCCTACTTCTTTTACAGGAAACTTGGGATCATCCTGCGTCAATACGAGAACGGTATCTCCGATCTTCGTCAGACTCGTGTCCGCGTTTTTCCAAGCATACCGGTCCAAAAATATTTTCTCGCTTAGTCCCTCAAGGCGCCTTCCTTCTGCTTTCCCCATATTCAACGAATCCTCCTTCAGGTTATCGCGCTATAACCATATGTATATCCATACTATGCGTTTAGCACAATATATTGTGTCATTTAATCATTATACTATACTAGATATTGATTTTCTTGCATCTGAATGGCGGAAAATAACTATCTCCTCCGCTTACATGCACGCTCTCGCCAATTTGCTTGTCCATACTCTTTTTTATGCGGCATCTTATTATTATTGAATGAAAAGGCAATACTGATTACAACTTATCCCTTATACTGCGGAAGGAGCTGCACGTGATGACATTTCAAACAACGCCCCAGGCTGCTTCAGCCGAAGCCGGCCAAGCAATAGCCTCGCGCAAGCTGCATCCGCTTGTCGACCTGCAGTGCGACCGCACATGGTTCGAGGAGCTGCAAAATCGTCAGACTCGTGGCGGACCATGGGATGATTGGACACTATACCAGCTTGCTATGGAAGCCGAGCAAGCAAAACGGATAGAAAGCTTCGAGCAGCTGCTCTGCCTTCGGTCGCTTCCTTCATTCGAGCCGATGCCACATCAAATCAGTACGGCGCGCAAGGTTGTGCACGAAATGGGCGGGCGGGCTATTCTTGCAGACGAGGTCGGACTCGGCAAAACGATAGAAGCGGGTCTCGTGCTCAAAGAATACATCGTGCGAGGGTTGGCCAAACGCGTCTTAATTCTCGTACCCGCTTCCTTAGTGCTGCAGTGGGTTCGGGAGCTTAATCAAAAATTCGGAATCTCGGCTGTTGCCCAGAAAAAGGCGCATACTTGGGGCTATGACGTAGTTGTAGCCTCAATAGATACGGCAAAGAGAGAGCCGCATCGCGAGCTCGTGCTTAGCACCGATTATGATCTCATCATTATTGATGAAGCACATAAGCTTAAAAACAAAAAAACGACGAACTATCAATTTGCCAACCTTTTGCGCAAGAAATATTGCCTGCTGCTTACGGCCACGCCGATTCAGAATGATATGGATGAATTGTTTAATCTCATTACCCTCTTAAAGCCAGGACAGCTTGGCGGAATGAGCGACTTTGCTGCCAACTTTGTCGTAGACAAACGCGTGCCCAAGAATGAGGACCAGCTGCAAGAAGCGCTGTCCGGCGTCATGATTCGCAACCGCCGCGGCGACGGGGGCATTCACTTTACGAAACGGTTTGTCAAAAACATCCCGCTCACCTTATCCGAGGATGAGAAGGCGCTTTATGACTCCGTAACCGGGTTTGTGAAGGAGCGTTACGAGGAAAGCGGCGGGGACTTAACCAGCATGCTCTCCCTGGTCACACTGCAGCGCGAAGTATGCAGCAGCCGCGATGCCGTCTTTTTGACGCTGGTCAATCTGTTCAAAAAAACAGCCGAGGATTCTCCGATGCGTCCGCGAATTTGGGAGCTTGTTGAGAAAATCAAAAATATAAAAGCGAATACGAAAGCCGAGAAAGCGATGGAGCTCGTCAAGGAAATGAATGATAAAGTCATTATTTTCACCGAGTATCGGGCTACGCAGGAGTATCTGCTGCAGTTCTTCCGCGCACAGGACATGATTGCCGTGCCTTACCGCGGAGGGATGAATCGAGGTAAAAAGGACTGGATGATGGATTTGTTCCGGGGACGCGCCCAAATTCTCATTGCAACGGAAGCCGGCGGCGAAGGCATCAACCTGCAGTTTTGCCACCATATGATTAACTTTGATCTGCCTTGGAATCCGATGAGGGTAGAACAACGGATTGGACGCGTCCATCGACTTGGCCAAACGGAAGACGTAAAAATCTACAATCTATGCACCGTTGGCACTATCGAGGAGCATATCGTGAACCTGCTGCATGAGAAAATCAACTTGTTCGAGCTCGTCATCGGAGAACTTGACCATATACTCGAACGATTCGAGAAAGGCGACGGCTCCTTGGAACAGCGGCTTGCCAAAATGCTGCTTGAATCGGGCAATGACTCAGATCTGAAGCAAAAAATAAATCATTTGGGCTCGTCGCTCAGCCGGATCCGCGAAGAAGTATTAACGGGTGGTCAGCCACAGACTGCCAGCCCCGACCTGATCGTCAATTTGGACTCGCTTGGACAAACCGTGGAGGTGCAGCCTTGAACGAGAAGCAGGTGCACAAGTTCGTCAACCGCTATCTAGAAGCGACAGAATGCTCTATTTTGGAAAAATCACCCAATCACTTCACGGTTAAGCTCTCGCCGCATGCAGATCGAGAGCTTACGAATCGTCCCTACTATTGGAGCTTTGTAGACCGCGTTAATGCCGAGCCCGAGACGATGACCTTTCTATTCGTAACGGACAAGAACAAATATGATGCTGTCGAGGAAGCCAAATTAAACGACGCCGCGATCAAATCCGCGCAAGCTCCAGCAGAGAATGCGCAGGAGGCAGCAGCCAATGCAGCACTTGGCAGGTCGCTCGGATTTGTACACGGCAATCTTGCCGCACCTGCCCGCGTTCCGCGCGAGGACTTGTTTTTTGGGGCTCGCAAGCTGGATATGCTGTTCGATGCCGCCAAGGCAAAAGGAAGCTACGTTTATTTATTCCAAGAGCCTGACAAGCGAAGCACCAATCCTTTCTCTTCGACACCATATACGGCATGGCTTGGCGTCAATATGCGCGTAGAATTTGCGTGCGATCGCAAACGCGAGGAGATCCATTGCTTTGGCGTTTCATTAGCGACTGGGCAATGCGTGGAGCAGTTTTATGATCGTTTGCTAACTCATAAGCTTACACCGCGCCTGCCTGCGAATATTCACATTACCAAAAACGGGATCTCTTACAATAAAGCGCTCAGCATCGTGGAGCAAGCGCTAGAGCGCAAGCTGCGGGCATATGACTACAGCTGGGCTGAGAGCGCTTCTGCACGCTTGAAAGAGGAGCTTGAGCGAATTAGCGGGTACTATGAACCTCTTGTTGAGCATGCCTTGGAGGAAAACAAACCAGCTATCGAAGAGCAATTCGTCCAGCGTCAATCTGAGATTAGGTGGCAATATGAGCCGCGTGTGACTGCATCCGCTATTAACTGCGGTATCTTCCATCTTGCGGGCATCGACTGACATGAAATTGACGATATCCGCAGCAATACGCCAAAAAAAGGCGGTCTTGCGGCCGCCTTTACCTGACAGGTTGCAACAGCCTTCGTGAGGCATGTCCGATACAATAGCAAAGAGGTGATCATTTTGCGAAAAAAATTCATTAAGCTAACAGCAGCATGCGTTCTAACCGCAATTGTGCTATATGCTGGCGGGATGCAGCAGCAGCCTGCTTCTGCGTTCTCCACACCTGCAGCAACCTACGAGCCCGTTCAGCAGCAAGCCGAGCAATGGGTGCAAGAGCTGTCATCCCAAAATTCATTTGCCGCGTGGAAGAAAGCTGACCTGGTTATATCACCAATTGGCCCAGGTACGCACAGCTGGCTGGTTCTCGTAAAGCAACAAAAACAAACCGTTGGATACCTGATTGTACATGCCGTGGAGTCAGGCGGTTATCAACTAGGTGAATATGGGACAAGCAGCACCCCTCCCTTCGATCAAGGAACATTATCCCGATCGGTCAAGCAGCTTGAATTGCTGCAGCCAGCGTCTCAAATCGAACCCCTTTACATTAACCCCTTGCTGTCCGTATGGAAAATAGCTGATGGCGAACAATCTTATTACACAGATTCATCCAGTGGCGAGAGCCTGCCTATCCAAGATAAAGACTGGCTGGAGGCTGCCGCTGCAATGTCGACTGCTCCCAATCCGATGCAAACCCATAAGCCTGCTAAAATAATGAAACAGTTGAGCCTGCCTTCATTCCAAGCTTACGACCGGCTCCCTTGGCTGACCGATAAGCCGCTTGCGATTAATGCCCATGCCTTCTCTGCGTTATTCACTCCAATAAACAACAAAGAACAGCTCCGATTCACCGCAGAGCTGTTCCAAGATCAAATGAGATATGTGTGGTCGGTAGTCGGTTATCATAAATGGGACAACGGTCCGATATACCTTGCCCTCGAAACGAGCGAGGATGGTTCGGATAGGCGCTATATCCCGGTATCCTTGTTAATAGAATTCGGCAGCTTCTACCGCTGACGCTGAACGAGCCCTCTCCACCACAAAATAATGCTCATCGGTCCCCATCCGAACCAACGCGTCAGCCATGGCTCCCTGCGTGCTTTGGCTGATGTTCGCGTCTGCTTCCGCTCTTCCCTCGGCGTTTCGATATAAGCCACGAATTGCTCTGCCATATATTTCACGTACTCATCGCCTTTTGCCATAAGTCCCGCCTCCTCAAGCTCAGTAATAAGATGATACATTAAGTTTGCCCCGTACCAGTCGAATGTAAACATGCATGAGTTGCCCTCCAAAAAGCCACGCTAAGCATACGTCTAAGTGATCTGGAGGAACAACCATTATGTTTCGTACAATAATAATTGGCTCGATCGCACTATGTCTTGCATTTTGCAGCAGCTCGACAAGCGCGGACGCTTGGCCTTTAATGCCGGTTGGCTCCAGTCAGGATTGGGCGCTGCCCACTACTGTTGTCATTATCGATGCTGGGCACGGGGGTATCGATGGCGGTGCATCTGCAGCCGATATTTTGGAGAAAGATATTAACCTCGCGGTTGCGCGCAAGCTATACACGATTCTTCGCAGCCAAAATATCCCCGCGGTGCTTAACCGTAATGGCGACTATGCCTTAAGCGATGACAATCGCTGGCATCTTACCCGCTCAAGGCATCGCAAGGATTTGTCTCAGAGACGTCAGCTAACGGAAGAAATTGATAGCGAGCTGCTCATCAGCCTGCATGTGAATTGGTCAAAGAAATCAACGGAGAGAGGACCGCTTGTGCTGCACCAAAGCAGCGGTGAGAGCTCCTTGCTGGCTTTCTGCATTCAAGACGCGCTTAATCGCCAACAACATACGGCCTTCCTCCCGCGTGAAGGAAAGCCGTTTTATTTGCTCAAGCGAGTCGCCGACCCTGCGGTTATTGTCGAGATGGGCTTTATCAGCAGCGCGGCAGACCGCAGCATGCTAACAGATCCCGTTCGGCAGCAAGAGGTGGCTGAAGCCATTGCTTCAGGAATTAGGCAGTACAAGTGGATCGTTCATTGAGCTGCCGCGTATAAGTGCCGTCAATTTTACGAATTGCACGTTTGGCTGCAAAACAGGGATCGATTGCTGAAGGACCGATGCGGTAAATTTTCCAGGAGGTCCTACATGTCCGATCGTAATGCAGCTGACGTGCGATTCCAAATGCTTGCGCAAAACACCAATTTGCTTGGAGATATGCTGTACGGAGTACACGTCATCAAGGAACACGTCATTGGAGACGATTGGTACACCAAGCTCCTCGGCGATTTTGGGAACGACGGTTTTATAGGTGGTTCGGCTGTCCAGGAAAAACAACCCTCGCTCCTTGCATACACCAAGTACGATCCGCATCATTCTCTCGTCAGCCGTCACCTTGGAGCCCATATGATTATTCATCCCGATCGCATGCGGCACATCATCAATTGCAGCTTCTACTCGTTTCTTAACCTCTTCGTCACTCAAATCAGTCGTTAATGCGCCTGGCCCCAGCCATTTCTTCAAGCCCTTATTCGGCTCCATAGGCATATGTACGATGATATCGTGGCCGAGTCTATGCGCTTCCTCGGCATCCAGCTTCGTTGTCGGCATAAATGGCATAATCGCTGCCGTTATTTTAATGGGCAGCCTCATCATCTCCGCTGTTCCATTCATTCCGTTGCCGAAATCGTCAATTACAACAGCGACAGCACGCTGCTCTTGAAGTGTCGTTATCTCTTGTACGGCAGAGCCTGTCCGATCAGCCGAGATCGCAAAGCTGGTCTTACTGGCTCCTACCGTATATAATCCGCATAAAGCCAATATTGCCGCTATTTTAATGCTCATACGCCCCCAGCTTCTCGTATGCACAACCTCTTGTTTCCATGCTTTTTCTTTCTGCTGTCTGCCCACTGCTGCACGCACCTCTCGCCTTTTACTATCAGTGTTTGTGAAAATGCTGGGAAATATGCTAATCCTATCACAGTAGAGCTACATCCATTTTCGCCCAAACGAAATCAACTGGCTTGCTGCAGCAACAAAAACACAGCAAAAAAGAGGCCATATGAAGGCCTCTTCTCATATCACTCTTTATTAATCCGCCTTGCTCATCACATCTAATGAAATCTGTTCGAGCGTAATGCCGGCCAGCTTATCTGCCATTGCCTTCTGCGCCTCATTAAAAGCGGTTTCCAGCGAAGACTGAATATGGCGGCCAACCGTACAAGCAGGATTAGGCTGCTCATGGATAGCAAACAGCTCATCCTGTCCATTGTTATGAACCGCGTTGTATATATCATTCAACGTAATTTCATTTGCCGGCCGAGTGATGACGGCACCTGCAACGCCTGCGCTTGTCCTGACAAGCCCCGCTTTGTTCAACATTCCCATAATTCTTCGAATGACGACAGGGTTTGTATTCACGCTGCTAGCGATAATGTCTGATGTCAGACGTGATGTCTTACTCGTTTCAAGCAACGTCATAATATGAACGGCAACGGCAAACCTATTGCTAGTCAACGTGATCACCTCCTGTAAGGAAAGAATCCGATACTATCTTTATGTAAGCATTATAGTTACATGATCATTGAATTGTCAATGAATCGTTGCTGTCTGTACGATTCGGATCAGGGACAAACGTTACTTTGCCCTCCGACAGAGAGGATACCCTTGCTAATGAATGAACAAGATACCCTAGCTCAACCAGTTTGTTTCTGCCTGGCTGAAATGCCTTCTCGATCACAATCCCTATCCCGGCCACCGAAGCCTGTGCTTGCTCTACGATTTTCGCCAAACCAAGCGCTGCATCGCCGTTCGCTAGAAAATCATCAATAATCAGCACACGGTCCTCTTCTGTTATGAACTTACGCGAAACGGTAACCTCGCTCTCTTCTTGCTTCGTGAACGAGAAAATGTTCTCCGTGTACAGGTCATTCTTTAGTGTAAGCGACTTGCGCTTTCGTGCAAAAACGAGCGGGACGTTCATTTGCAGCGCAGCCATTACAGCAGGCGCAATGCCTGAGGATTCGAGCGTGAGCACCTTCGTAATGTTTTGTGCTTCAAAGAGTGCTGCGAATGTCTGACCAATGCTATACATAAGTTGCGGATCGACTTGATGGTTCAAGAAGGAATCCACCTTCAGCACATTTTCATTTAGTACGATACCTTCTTCAATAATCTTTTGTTCTAGCTGCTTCACAACCGTTCCCCCATTTACCAAAAATAATATTGACATTTTCACCAAAATCATGCTATGATACCTTCTGTTGAAACAAGTTATGCGGCCGTGGCGGAATTGGCAGACGCGCTAGATTCAGGTTCTAGTGGTGTAACAGCCGTGGAGGTTCGAGTCCTCTCGGCCGCATCCTTATTGAAGAAATTGCATTTACGCGTTCTAAATAAAATAAGTATAGCACATTAGCTTTCTGTTTTTAATAAACAGTTGCTAATGTGCTTTTTTGTTATGGTCATAATAATTAGGAAATAGGAGCTTTGCAGGAGAGCATATGTCAGCAATTATTCTATAACTGTTGAATCTTGTCGTTAAAAATTCCATCATTAGTTGTCACAACATAAATTTCGTGAAATCCTTCGCTGTATTCGGGCCTCTGCAATTTTCCAAGCGTACTTTTAATTCCAACGATCGGAACCATTTCTCTATCGTTACGAAGTTCATTTCGAATGAACGATTCATCTAGGTTAGGTTCAAAAAAGTAGCCGATTATTTTATAACCATGACTACTGACCGCATCAATATATTTCTGGCGATCCAATTTTGTTGGATTCGTATTATCAACAACAAATGATTGTTTGGCGTGAATTGACGCTTCAAGATACGTTCTTTCTCTATATCTAGTTTTAAGCATATCCAGATTGATTCTCATGTGCGTATTAAAAAACTTTTCTTTATAAAAAGTTGATTTTCCAGAAGCTTGTATTCCAATAAATATAACGCACTCCAAATCAATCATCCTTACTCATGTTCACGTATTTGTTTATATAATCTCGGTCTTGAGAAAATATTGGAATATCTAAATCAACAGCCCATCTACTTCTTTGTGCATCATCTTTAAAGTAGTCTTGTTTTGTAATACAAACTCCACGCTTTTGCCATGTAGGAAGATCGTTCCAGTTAATCCCTTTTTCTAAAAATAATTTATCCTGAAGCTTCTTTCCGTTCAAGCCCTGTAACTGCATGTGAGGAAAGTTAGCCTGAGCAACCATCGAAATGCTATTCTTAGAGGCATCTTGCTGCCTCCATAAGAAATATGATTGGAAGTCTTCGTGGCAATATGTGTCGAAAAGCATTTTCGTAATCCTTCATTCGATTACCAAAATCATCTTTTTTCATGTTTATTACCCTCGCTTTTTTAACGATTTTGAAGCTTTAATAATACTTGTATATTCTCTTTATCTAAAACCAGTTTATGGTGAACTGAATTCCGAATCTGACTGAAGATGAGACCAGTGTGTTTCACTATCATCATAAATTGTTGTAATCAGCCAATAGTCGCGATAAAGAAATTCCAAGTCACCTTTAATTAAATCCAAGTTTTATGTACATTCAATTAAATCATGCTGGCATCCGACTTTGGGGTCATCAAGCATACGCCAATTGTTTTCTACTATATTTAAATTCTCTTTACAGTAATCATCAGCATCCTCTACCAGCTCAAACTAATAGTCCGCAAAACATGGCTTATCTTCATGTGTATCATATAAAAAAATGTACACACCTTCACTCGTCTCATATAACATTACTTTTTTTATCGAGTTAGTTGGCTCTTCAAGAAGCTGATATTTCCTCATATACATTTCCCCTTAATCAATATGCTTCTATATTGATTCAAATCATTTAATACCAATTAAACTGTCAAAAGCATTTGTTAAGTTTTTAGGAAACAAATCTTAAAAATAATTTACTATTTCTTGAATTTAGCCTTTACCAAAACAATTACTCCACCAATAAAAATGCCAATAATGGCCCATGCTGCAATAAATAAAATCGAATCCATGATGTAAGCTCCTTTGTTGTTTATATTTTCTATGAAAGCAATCAGTATCTTATTATAACATGTTAGCTTGGTTGCGAATCCTGAACATTTTCCGGAACTTTTTCAGGGATACCTATAAACATAATTTTTCATTTATGGTCATAGACAAATGGAATATTAAACGATTTTATTTCTCTGTCAATTACCGGAATCTTCACAACAAAAAACGGGACAGCGCGGATTTAGTCCTGAGTTGTCCCGTTTCTCTGTTTAGTTAATGTTATGAATTCCAGTAGTCAGGTTCGTTCCAGATGTTATCGGGATTACTGAAACATTGGTGGCCCAATAATCAAAGGATCATTCTGCTCAGCCAGATATGCCAAACGTTAAACCTATCAGCTGTTCACTAAGTCTCCAGAGTCGATCGGCCGCATCGGGATCGATCGCATATGGCATCACGCCGGAGTCCGTTAATGTCGAATTGTTGTTCAAATGAAATTCGGACTCAGCGTCCTGTCCCAGAGGGGCGATATCGCAGTTCTCGCAATAAACGCCGCCCATATTGTTAAGCTGTGGGCTCGTCGCACACCATACGCTGGTAGCAGCCCCTTGCCCTACGGTCTTGAGGTTTTTCGTTGGGTCGAGAACGGGCTGGCCGTTTTCGTCGATGACGCCCGCCGCGCGTAGTTCCTCATTCGAAAGATATTTTTCGAGACCGGTGCCGACAATGCTGCCTGGATGAAGGGAAAAGGCGCGTACACCGTCGGCATGGCCACGCTTGTCAAGCGCGACTGCAAAGAGAATGTTCGCCGTCTTCGCCTGGCCATAGGCCCCCCATCGGTCATAGTCACGTTTCTCGAAGTTGGGATCATCGAACACGACGGGGGAAAAGTGATGTCCCCAGGAAGAAACTGAAACCACCCGCGCGCCGTTCGCCTTGCGCAGCGCAGGCCAAAGCCGAGCGACAAGCTGGAAATGGCCCAAATGGTTCGTTGCGAATTGAGATTCATACCCCCGCGAATCGCGTGTCAAAGGAGATGCCATAATGCCTGCGCTGTTTACCAGCATGTGCAGCGGCTGGCCGGAGGCAAGAAACCTCTCAGCAAAGGCATCGATTGAGGCAGGGTCCAGCAAGTCCATCTCTTCAATTTCGATGCCTTCGATGTCCGCAAGCGCGGCTACGGCTTTGTTGCGATCACGTGTCGGGACGATGACCTTGGCACCAGCAGAACGCAGCACACGGACGGTCTCAAGACCGAGACCGGAATAGCCGCCTGTAACGATAGCAATTTTGCCGAATAGGTTAATACCCCTGATAACGTCTTCGGCTGTCGAAGACGCTCCATAGCCGGAACCGATGGGTGTTTGTTTAGTTGTCATAGAATAGAACTCCTTTAATTGTTTTATGAAAAATATGACTTGAATTTTATATAGCTAATAAAATCTTTATTTAAATAGTTCCGGAATTGATCCAAAGAGCAAAAGTTCCATGTTAACGGTCCAAAGCGTTTCGGTAAGTTTTCTCGATGGCCAATTCACGTACGCCAGTCATAAGCTTGCTATCCACAAGTAGAAAAGCCGCGTTGTCCACCAAATAAACTTGGCAGCCTCTGCTCGACAGTGTTGATTTATGCCGTGATCATTATGACAGATCCCCTTTTGTGTTTATTTAGACAAAAAACATAAAATGTCTATGTGACTATATTATACGACTGGACAAAGTTTGTAAAGTGTATAATAATAAATTCATGGACGACAAAAAGAAGCTGCATATTCTATCCGTAGCATTGGACGTGTATTTCAAGTATGGCTATAAGCGAGTGTCAATGAATGAAATAGCACAGGCCGCCGGTATTTCACGTGCTGGTCTCTATTTGTACTTCAAGAACAAGGAGGAAGTTTTTAACGCTACGATTCTACATTATGGCGACACTCTAATTGAAGAAATTGTGGAGGGACTTTCTTCCAAGAAAACGCCTGAAGACAAAATTTTGTATGCGATCGAAGTATGGTCTATAAACAATTTTGATCAATCCTTGAACTCTCCGGAAGTAAAAGAAATGACCGACAGCTCTTACGTATTCGCCCAGGATGCTCTCGACGCAAGCTACAATAAACTTGAAGTCGTTCTGATCTCTATTTTGGAATCGCGATCAAAATTCGCCGACAACTCAAGCAGCCTTTCTCCAGAGAAAATGGCGCATCTTTTAACAAGCGCATTGCGCGGGTTTAAAATTGTCGCCCGAAACTCTTCGGAGCTTCGCCAAATGGTTGAAGACTTGCTCCGAATTATCCTTACCTCTTAGAGAGGAACAGTTCGTATCTGCTATTTGGGAAAGCCTACTATAGGTCGGATTTTTGCGATTTTTATTCCTTAGTATGATGTCCTCGATCGTAAAAACCCAATTAAATGGAAGTATGCGCCGTCTGAGTCGCAACAACTGAAGTCATCTATTTAAATGAAACTAAGGCTGCCAGCAACTGGCAGCCTTAGTTTCATTTTTGACTGTGTGGCGTTTTGAAGGGTGACCTTTTGACTTGGCTTTATTTACGCGGAGGGAATGATCAATAAAAAATTCATTAACGCGAACTTATTTTGAATAGATCTCAACATAATCTAAAGCCAGCTCTTCTTTGCTCAAAGCAAGCCTCTCTGTGTTAAGTTGAGAGCTAAAATCAAATGGAATGCAAAAACAAAGACTGCTTCTCTTGAAAAGATGAAAATAAGTTAAATGCAAAAGTTAGTCCATTCGTTAAAATCTTTGATGGAAGAGTTTATGTTCAACTTCGTGAAGAGAGCAACATGTTCTTAGCTAACGATCCGATCAGATGGGACTCAGTAACACTTACAGCTGGAAACAGCAACCTTATGACTTCGGTTGCTCCATTGCAGGCAAGTGAAGCGCTAAAAATACTTCAAATGCAAACTCTAAGAAAAAAGAGTGGATTAATCATTAATCTTTTTGAAAATGCGGACAGTGAGGCACTGTCTGGGAGCTTGACTTGGGATGGATTTGATAGATTCAAAGATGTAAATTCAGATGAATGGAATGTTTATGAAGCATATTCTACTGGAAAAATTGAGTTTAAATTGAAGAAGCCCGGAAGCAAATGGATTCCTTCTTCCTTTAATTACAGAGAGTCTTGGGGAGTTATCATGCCTTTATCGAATTTACATAAAATAAGAAGAGCCCTTTAATTATGGCTCTTTCTTGTATAGTATTAAAATAACTTTCATTACTCTGAATTAACCCTTGATCGTCAGAATAGGCTCTACTTCCGCAACGACCTGCGCCATGCCATGTTCTTCATGCGATTCAATAATGGCATTTATATCCTTATATGCGTATGGGGCTTCTTTCTTTAATTCTTCTTCCCACTTTTTCAAAATGTCCTGCCTCGATTTAATATCATTCCGATTCGGATCAATCGGCGTAACAATATTGAACTTTGCAATAAATTGCCGGAACAGTGCATCATCCACTTTTACAGAATCGCCTCTTGAAAGGCTTCTGCCTGCGCCATGACTCGCACTGAACAAGCTATCCCGGTTGCCAAGTCCTGCGAGGATATAGCTTTTGGCTCCCATCGAGCCTGGAATGAACACAGGTTCCCCCGTATACTGAAATGGCGTATTCATCATTTGTTCTGCTGATTTTGCTGTGCAGGAGCCTTTATGGTGGATATAACCGGGAGTACCGTCAATGGTTTCCTCCCATACAAAATTATGCGGAGCATCGTAGAGCAGCTGATATTCAAATTCCTTTAGGCTTCTAGCTAACGATTTCTGAAGCATAAGTCCCAAAAACAATCGATTGGCGAATGCAAAGTTGGCTGCGTTATGCAGCAGGTTCCAGTATCGTGCCCATTCCGAAGCAAATTGTTCAGAATGCGGCAGTACATAGATGCCATTGGCTGGATGCTTCAAGGAAGCTGGGTACATACCCTTCAGCATTTCCTTGATGTTAAGGCCAGCATGATGCCCAATAGACACGGAGCCGGTATGAATCATCACAACAATTTGATTCTGCTTTAGATTCCATTCGCTTGCCAGCGCGTGATTTCGGATATTCACAACCTTTTGTATTTCAACAAAATGGTTTCCGCCGCCGATTGAACCGATCTGACTGTCATAAGATACCGCTGCGCTGCCTAAATAACTATCCAATCCATCGACTTTATCCGTAATAAACGAACCCAGTCGGTTAACTTTTAAAAGATCCTTTTCTTGCTGCTTCCTATCGTAAAATTCCCATAAACCATCACGAACCATCGCTTTTTGAGAATCGAGTATTCCTATAAGTCCCTCTTTGAGAATGGCTTCGCGCTGAATTCTGGTCATCGGGATATGACGCCCGCCTTCAAAAAAAACATGACGGATATCAGATTCGATTTGTTTGAGATTGGATCGTATGTCCTTTTCCTTCAAGGAAGTCGTGTACAAGCGCATTCCACAATTAATATCGTTGCCAACCGCTTGCGGAATGACAAAACCTTTTGTGAAAATAGTGGTTCCAACTGGGATCCCGCTTCCTTTATGGAAGTCCGGCGTGATCGCAACTTCTTCGATTTTGGCATCTTCATTCGCGAAGTAACCGGGGGCATGGCGCTTTAATGTCTCAACCGCTTCATTTACCGAAAGAAAGTGGTTAAGCTCTTCAAGAGCATTTTTCTCAAGCTTAATGTCATCGTTTACAAAAAAACGAACAGGAATATCATTGCTATTTTTAAATTTCAATAAGCACCATCCTTCTATGACTTTAATAATAATATCCTCGTTTTATTTAACAAGGACAAGGCGGATGTTCATGAAGCTCATAAAGAAAAGCCAAAGAGCCTCCGCCAGAAAGAGTCGGAGGTTCTTCCTTTTCTACAGATTACTCACTGATAGAAGTCGTGTCCTCGAACACATTCACACGTTCCTCAGACACCGGTGCAAAGCTGTATGTACGGCTGAGCTTCACCACGCGTCGACTGGGCCGCCGAATAACAACAGAGGTCTCATCCCAAGCGACGACGATGCCATGTACATCGTTCGCTTCCATCGCATCTCTAACCACCCTTATGGTCTCTCCACTGACACGAAATGCATCCAGCTTCTCTTCGCTTATCATTTACGTTCCTCCATCCTTTTACAGCATATATGTACCTTAAGGTATTGAAAAACCCCAATGGATGCTCACGCATACATTGAGGTCTTCTTTCACCTTTAAGGTAATTATCGGCACACTACCGAAATACCATTCCATTAGCCAGCATGCTCCTTGGCATCATTGGTTTCATACCATTCATCGAGCACCCGCGATGACATAACGCGTTTGCCAATATATTCGCTCTGACGGTCAGTGAACTGTTCCCGCCATTCAATAGACAACTCATCACAAAGCTTCACGATCGTTAACAGCTCTGACCATGCTACATAGCGTTTGTACCAGAAAAACTGTGGATGCTCAATCATATAAGGATAGAGATCATCAAATTCCGTATGTTTACAATCCAGTGCACGCTCAAAGTGGACTTTCGCGCCGCTTAGCTTCGTATACATAAACTCTGCAGACATTTCCCCCATAACTTGTGCCTCCCCTCGATCACTTCTGTATCATTATAAGCGATAATACCGGATGGGAAAAGAGCATTTGTGCTGGAACATTCTACTCGAACTGTATTTCACCGTTATCCAGTGATGAAATACGCACGAGCGGCTCTACACGAATTCCCTGTTCCCGAAGCGTTCTGCCTCCGGCTTGGAATGACTTCTCGACTACGACCCCTAGGCCGATCAATGTCGCGCCTGAGCGCTGAATAATTTTGATTAAACCGCGAGCGGCATCACCATTTGCGATAATGTCATCAATGAACAATACCCGATCTTCAGCTTTTAGAAACTGCTTGGATACCATAATATCGGTAACCATACCTTTTGTAAAGGAAGGTACGCGCTCTAGGTATGCATCCGGATCCGCAATCAGTGTCTTCTTCCTACGGGCAAATACGAGCGGCACGCCAAGTGTAAATGCCGTTGCATACGCTGCAGGAATGCCGGAGGATTCCACTGTTAATACCTTCGTAATATGCTCTTCCGCAAAGCGTCTAGCGAACTCTTGTCCCATTTCCATTGTCAATTGTGGGTCGACCTGGTGGTTGATCAAAGCATCCATCCGCAGCACATTGCTCGACAATACGGATGATTCTGCTAAAATGCGTTGTTTTAAGCTCTCCATCTTTCATTACCTCCACCAAAATCCTTTTTGATAACGTACCATAGGTCAGGCAAAAAGTGCAACCCTATGGAAGGCTTCAATAGGAATGCTTCTGAATTCAAAGTATTTGTTAGGAATAATTTCAAATCACCGGTAAAAAAGAGCAACTTTTTCCACTTAAACTGCGTCTAATAGAATAGACAACTTACCATTGCTTATTCTCGGAAATCCAATTTTTCCTTATGCTTATAAACTTTAAAACCGATTATATTAATAGGCAAGAAAGGAGCGTGTACCTTGAACCTTTACAAGAAAGATTCTGCAAAAACGGCAATGCTTGCTGCTTCCGCACTTATCATTCTATTAGCCGGCTGCCAAAGCGCGGTTCCCAAAGAGCCAGCTGGTACAACCGAAAACATCGTTTCTACCAGGAGCGATCAAAACAACGATTCACCCGATACTCCGCAGAAAAATTATATTGAAACGGAGGGCAGCGAGCTAAGCCCCGTTGAGCCTTACTGGAACGCTGCAGATACAAGCAGCGATACAGGCGCCGAAACCTCCACGGTTCGCAAGGATAAGGATACGAAAGCATCAGTGAAAACAGAAAGTGAAGATCCCGAATGGAATCCCGATCAGCCTATGCTTAAAGGCGTTTCCATTGGAAATGATCACTCTGCGATTACAAAACGTTTCGGCATCCCGCTGGACAGCTACAAGCTGGACGAAGAAAGCGAGCCCATTACCGTGCTTGAATATGATGGATTTGCAATCGGCATTAATCCTTATCAGTCTGTTCAATATGTCGAGGTGTTCGGCAATAGCATCTCCGCGGGGCTAAGCGGCCTTCAAGTTGGAGACAACCCTGAGCAGGCGCTGCGCACACTTGGAAAACCCGAGAAGCAAACCGCGTATATGCTTACTTACGAAGCAAAGAATGCTCTGCTCAAACTAGATCTTGACCCTGTCCATAATGAGATCGTTTCAATTAAGCTGCTGGCAGTCAGCTAATTCCCTATGACCAATCCAGCAGCCATAACCCCAATAATGCAAGCAGCAGTATAGGTAAGGTTAGCACAAGCCCATATTTCATATACTCGCGCCAGCTAATTTTTATGCCGCCTTGCCCTACCAGCTGAATCCACAACAAAGTGGCAAGCGATCCGATCGGAGTCAGCTTTGCACCAATCGAAGTGCCGAGCAGGCTCGCAAAAGGCAAATAATCTGGACCATTAACTTGTTCAATGGCTAGCGACGAGATCAATACGGCCGGTAAATTATTAATCGCAGCTGCAAGCATGGCAAACAGCAAGCCCGATCCAAAAATACCTACCAGCTCGCTTTTTTCCGCAGCACGCTCGATAACCTCTGGAAACCACGCTGTAGCTCCATGAACATGAAGACTATACACGATTAGATTCATTGACAAAGCAAACAAAATAATAAGCCATGGCGCCCGTAGAATCGTATCCTTGAATGGCGCGCGCCCCGCTGAAGCCGAAGCCATCCATTGAATAGCCGCACATCCGAGCGCAACTGCCGCAACCGGAATGCCAATCCTCTCAGAACCTAAATACCCGATCATCATCAGTACAATATTAACCCATGACAAATAAAACAATGGCTTGTGTGTGATAGCCGATTCTGGTTGAGGGAAAAGGCTCTGCCCCCGTTTTTTTGTTGATGCCCTTCCAATCGGCTCCCAGAAATAAACAACCGAAACGACAATCGTAGCCACGATAGCGATTATACCGGGAAGCAGCATCCGCGATGCATACTCGCCAAAGGAAATATCAAAGAAATCCGCCGTTAATATATTCGTAAGATTACTCATCATGAGCGGAGCGCTCGCGGTATCGGCCATAAATCCAACTCCGACTAAAAACGTTAATCTTTCGCTTCGAGACAGCTTCAGCAATGCCGTTACTTCTAGGACAATAGGAACCATTATAAGTATCGTCCCGTCATTGTTGAAAAACACCGTGATCATAGCGGCCATTATGGACAAGCCTACAAATAACGCTAGCCGCCTATGATGAAACCGATGAACGATATGCAGGGCTGCCCATCGAAAGAAACCATTATAATCGAGCAGCGATGTAAAAAGCATAATGCCAATAAGCGAGAAGGTTGCATTCCAGACAAATCCCCAGATGTAAGCTGCATCCTCCGGCTTCAGCAGCTGTGCCGCAAATAATAAAGCGGCCCCTGCCAGGGCGATAAAGGCTTCGTTAATCCCTTTAGGTTTTATTAATATCAAGGTTAAGGCCGCAATAAATACGGTCAATGTAATAAATAAGGACATGATTGTGCTCCCGGCTGCATATTTCGAACAACATGTAAAATTTTGAAAAAAGTCATGCCTGTCCCGGTTTGGACATACCCTCTATATAGAAGAGGTCATCGAACGGAGGACGGTAGACGATGTGGAAACGTACTGGTAAGGTGCTGCAAATCGCCTCCACCTACATGGGAACGATTGTAGGGGCAGGTTTTGCCACTGGTCAAGAAATATTGCAGTTTTTCACCCGATTCGGGTATTGGGGCTCCATCACCATTGCATTATCAACCGTTTTATTCATATGGCTTGGCACCAAAATGATGCTGATCGCCAGCCAGATTAAAGCAAAATCATACGAGGACTTGAACAAAGCTTTATTCGGCGATAAGTATGGAAGGCTGATTAGCCATTTCATGCTCGTTGTGCTGCTTGGTGTAACAGCCGTCATGCTTGCGGGTGCCGGCACCATCTTCTACGAGCATTGGAATATTTCGTATCAATCCGGTTTGCTGATTACGATTGCAGCCTGCTACTTCCTGCTGCGAAAAGGCATGAACGCTATTCTGACGGTTAACGCGATCGTCGTTCCTGTCATGCTTCTTTTTACGGTGCTCATTATGATCGACACGTTCCATACGCCAGGCGCAGACAAGTTCCTTACGCTTGCAAGCGACCATTCCATATGGGCCGCATGGGCTTCGCCATTTCTGTATACCGCATTCAATCTCTCCATGTCGCAGGCCGTGCTCGTCCCTCTAGGCGCGGAAATCAATGACAGAAAGGTCATCATTGCCGGATCATGGGTCGGCGGCATCGGCATCGGCTTCATGCTGCTCGCCGGTCACATTGCCTTGTCGGTTCATATGCCGGGCATCCAGCAATTCGCCATCCCAATGGGCGGGATCGCGCGTCAGCTTGGTCCGAGCGTGCAGTTCATCTATATTTTTATTATTTTCGCAGAAATCTTCACCACGCTGATTGCGGACATTTACGGCCTGACCCTCCAGCTCCACGAGCGCCTCAAGTGGGCGCGCAGCTTAATCGTTCTGCTTATCCTTGCCATCTGTTATGTAGCCAGTCAAATCGGCTTCGGCATGCTGCTGTCCACGCTGTATCCTTTATTTGGGCTGATAAGCTTCGGCTGGCTCATACTTATCATTCGCAAACGAGTATCGGCGGGCTGATTCTAATCAAGCGCTTTGCCGGTCATGTTAGAACTGCACCAACAAAGCATCTTTCATGTTTGAAAGAATCGCGTCGCGGACACGCTCATGGCAGGTCATGATTATCACTTGTCGTTCTTGGGATAAATCCGACAACAATCCGGTAACGGCTTGCAGCCGGCTCCGATCGAAATTCACGAATACATCATCTAACATTAGAGGAAGCTTGGCCCCACGCGAGGCTTCCTCTGCCAAAGCCAGACGCATGGCTAGATAAACCTGCTCCGCCGTACCTCTGCTGAGCATTCCGCTGTCAACGATTCTCCTCTCGGACGATTCCAGCCTGATGCCAGACTCGCCAGGCGTCGATAAGACCCGAATATACTTGCCATCCGTCAGCTTTGCGATAAATTCAGATGCTTTCCTTAGAACGACAGGCTGTCGTTCCTCTTCATAAATACGCTTGGTTTTGCTTATTAAAGCAGAACTAACCGCCAGTACCGCATAACGCTCCGCATCCTTCTCCAAGCTCGCAATGGTCATTTCTCTATCGGAAAGCAGCTTCTGATGCTCCTCTTCCCGTAGGAGCAGATCAAGCGATTGCCTCAGCCTTCCCCTTTGCTCCAGAAGCTCTCTTTTCGTATTCTCCAACGTCTGAATCACTGCTTGCGACTCCATTTGCATGGACTGCAGCTCGTCTTCATCGTAAGTGGCATACAGCTTCTCCAGCGCCTGCGCTCTTTCACTGGACATCCCCGCAGTAAGCTCAAGCGTATGCTTGGACAATTCAAGCTCAAGCTCCCGTAACGAACGGCGATGCTCGATCGCCAGCTCATATTCGGCTTGGCTTGCAAGTCCGGCCTCCTTTAATCGCAATTCCATCTGGTCAGCGATTTCTTGCTGCTGCAGATCTGCTGCCCGCTGCGCTATCAACAGCTCTTCCTGGCGCGACTGTATGCCGCGCGATTCCTGCATGGCTGCTGTATGCCGGCGAATCTCCGCATACAGCAGCCGCAGCGCGAGCGTGGGGTCAGCCGCAAGCTGTGCCTTCGCTTCCTCGAGATGCCCGCACAGCTTGGCGGCATGCTCAGCATATGCTGCCAGCTGCTTGTCCGCGGCGGCTTGCTTTGCTGCCAAGCGGTCATATTGCTGCAGCCGCTGCAAAGCTTGCTCGGCGAGCTCGAAGGCTTCCAGCGCAGCTGCCGGGGACATTCCCGCCGGCAGTGAGCGAGCTGCAAGCCAGCCGGCCCATTGCCGGGCGGCGGCTTGCCTTGTCTGCGCAGCGGCGGCAGCGGCCTCGCTGCGGCTTGCAGCGTGCGCGCGCAGCCGCTCCAGGCGGCGGGCGAGCTCGCTGCTGCTATTGTCGAGGCGCTCGCTGTGCTGCAGCGCCTCGAGGCACTGCTCCACGGCAGCTTGCAGCCGCGTACGTGCCTGCTCTGCTGCGAGCAGATGCTCTGGCGAGCTGTCTGGTTTAGCAGCTAGCAAGGCAGCGGCCGCTTCCTGCGGTTTCCTCACGAGCGCTTCCAATCGTTGATATACCCGCTGCTCCATTTGGCTTAATGCCTGCTGGCTGCTTCCCTGTCCACGGTAGCTTCTGCTTCTGGTGTTCCGCTTACGCAGCATAGCTGCAGCGGCAAGCACAAGCGCCGCCCCAGCCAGCGCGAGCGCGGCAACCCCCGCTCCGCCGCCTGCCCCGGCAAGCGCGGCAGCCCCAAGCGCCAGCGCGGCTCCGCCCGCTCCCGCCGCCGCAGCCCACAGCAGGCCGGCTCCGCCCCGCCCCGCTGCCGCCGTCCCGCCGCCCGCGGCGCTATCGCGCGCGGAGCCCGCTCCGGCAGAGCGCACCCGCTCGAGCTCCCACTCGCGCAGCGCGCTGTCCAGGGCGTTCCACGCCCCCTTCAGCGCATCTCGCGCAAGGGGCAGCACCTCGAATCCGGTGCTGTCCCCAAGCTGCGCTCGCCGCTGCGCCTCCTGCATGGCGGCTGAACTCGCCTCCTCGAATGCTGTCGACGCTTCCCGCTCCTGCTGCTTAAGCGTCTCAAGCTCCGCCGCGAACCGTTCCGCGGTTCGCGTGTAATCAAGCTCCTCCTGCCTCGCAGTCCTCACGTAATCGCGATCGGCAACGGTGACTTGCAGCTCGCGAAGCTGACGCTCCGTCCATTCCGGCGCAATGCTGCTAACCAGTCTCGCAATCATCTCGTCATGCTCGCTAAGCTCGGACGCAATCAGCTGCGCATCCTCCTTCAACTGCCGGATATGCTCTGACGATTGCAGCAAAGACTCCGTTTCCTCCGTCAGTCGGATGATTCCATCGTCATAGACCGTTGACTCCAGCTGAAGCTCAAGAAGCAGCGACTTCTGCCGCAGCCGCTCGCTTTCACTCTCCAGCTCCGTTCTTCGCCTAAGCAGCTCCACCCAGTTTTTTTCGTCTAGGGCATTAATCATGCCTGCATATGCGATCGTTTCCCGCTCGATCTGCAGCTGCTGCTTTCGCAGCCATATGTGCCTTGAGGATACAGCCTTGCCTAAAAGCGCTTGTCTAGCTTCCTTCTCCGGCTTCTCCTGCTCAAGCAGGCTCAGTGACTCATCCACATTAGCCGACTGCATGTTTAATGCATTGTAAGCGAGGATCGCATCTTCCCGCTTGCGCAGCTCCCCATCGAGCTGATCAAGCGATTTCAGCTGCTGATTCATTTGCTGATTCGTACCGCGCGGTTTGAACAGCTGTTCCATCTCCAGAGCAATGCGCTTCTCCGCAGCCGCAATCGTCTTGCCGTTATCCCAGCCTGCTTGATGCAAATAACGACCAAGCTCATCTCCTGACAGCGCACCAACCTCCTGCAGCTCCGTAAGCGTAATCGCATAAAGCTGCCGGTACAGCTTCTCGCTGACACCGCCCAAATAATCGCGCTCCCATTCCGCTTGTGTAAGAGCTGCAGCTTCAGGGTGCGTCTCATCTGCACCCGGCATGCCTGCAATTTTTCGCAGCATCAGCTTGCCAGAGCCGTCCGCAGCATACCGTTCAATGAAAAAAGACTCCTCGCCAGCACCTCTAACGATCAGTCTCCCGCCATGTTTCCCGCCGTTTATCGGCTCTTGGCGCTCACTGGGCAGCGTTCGTTTCGCAAATCCAAACAAGATGGATCGAATAAATCCAAACATTGTGCTTTTGCCTGCTTCATTCGGTCCATAAACAACAATAACAGGTGCATCGAGCGAAATTTGTTTGCTGTAAAGCTGCCCGAATCCGTCAATTTCAGCCTTCAAGAGCTTCATGGGATTGTCTCCTCCAAGTAGATTAACGTAAAGCGACACAGGTGCCATTAGCTTTCCCGTTCATTACCGTGCAGCAGGCCAAGAGCAAGCTCGCGCCCCTGCTCCAGCCACTGTTCCGGGAGCTCCTCCCATTCGCGTCGCAGCACCCTGCCAAGCTTGGCATGATTGGCTGCGCCTTTTATCGCATCCTGTGCGAATGCGCGCCATTTCAGCTGATCTTTCGACAGCTCCATGCTCATGCGATAGAGCTCACCCGCAAAGCTGTCTTCAGCCTCAAGCTCCTCTGTACGAATCTCGGCTCCTGTATTCGCTTCGAGCGTATAGACATGGATCCACCCTTCACCAGCGGATAAGGCTCTGCCTTCCTGCAGCTGCTCAAGCAGAACACGAGTGACAACAGGCTCCATTAGCTTATGATGGAGCGGTCCTCGGCCATTCAAGACTATACGCAGCATGACCATCCGTCCATCTGAATCCGTCAGTGCAAGATCCAGCAGCTCCTCAAGCTGCAGCAGCAGCTCCTGCTCACTGCCAATGCCTGTTATTGAGATGCTCCGCTCTAGCCAGCGCACGCTGTCAAGCGGGACAAAAGAGAGCTCCAAAGCTTTGGCAGCCGTCACATCAACCATCAAACAACCTTTGGCACCCGTTTCACGCGGGTTTCGACCCTGCACGTTCCCGGCGTATACGACATGGGGATACTCATGCAAGACACGGCGATGATGAATATGGCCCAACGCCCAATAATCAAAGCCTTTGCTGCCGATAAGCTCCTGCAGCTCGCAAGGTGCATATGGATCATGAGTTCCGTCGCCGTCGACGTTGCCATGCAGCATCGCAATATGAAAAGGAGCCTCCGGCTGCGTCTGATAGGCTGCAGCCATATTTTCGGTCACGATGCGGGTGCCATAAGATCTGCCGTAAATAAAGGCAGCCAGCTCACCGCTTCTGCGGTAAGCCGGCCGATATTCCATCTGATCCGATCCAAAAACAACAACATTAGACGGGAGCTTAAGCTCCGCGCGCGCGCCGCTCAATGGATCATGGTTCCCATGAATGACATAGACGGCAATGCCATGCTCCTCTAGCTTTGCCCACTCCTTCACTAGCGCAAGCTGTGCCCGCAAGGAGCGATCCGCCTCATCGAACAAATCTCCGGCTAATACAATGAAATCCACTTGGTTCCGAATGGCAGCGTGCGTCAGCTCCCGAAGCGCTGCAAAGGTTGATTCCATTAAAGCTTCCCTAACTGGGGCAGGTGCATTGGCAAGCCCGCGAAAAGGACTATCCAGATGCAAGTCTGCCGCATGAATGAAACGAAAAGGCACCGACATCGGCAACACCACCTATTCCCATTGAATAAACCGTCATTCCGGCTTCATATGAACGTAGACTTTCTTCAGCTGCGAGATTACCCTCGACAACGAATATACCTTTTTGGCTTTCTCCGAGCCGGCTCTTGCCAGATGGTAGCGATAGGCTGGATCGGTTACGACCTTCTCAAGCGCTTCGGCAAGTGCTTCCGGATTCTCAGGCGGGACAAGCAATCCGTTGATGCCGTCTTCGATTTGCTCCGCTATGCCCCCGACATTGGTTCCAACAAGGGCGAGCCAGCAGAGCGCAGCTTCGGCGAACACGGAACCGAATGCTTCAGCTCGCGATGGCAGCACGAATACGTCAAAAAACGGCATGAATTCCTCTGGATGCAGCATATAGCCATAAAAAATAATATCATCGTACAAGTCCAGCTCGACAGCCAATGCTTCAAGCTCTTCGCGAATCGGTCCGTCTCCGATAATATGGAGTACGAACGGATGCCCTCTCCGCTTCAACTCTGCGCAGGCATGGAGCAGCACGTCGAGCCCCTTTGCTGGGACGAGCCTGCAGACGGTAATAAGCTGCGTGACGGCATTTTCATGGGAGATCGGCTTAAACCGTTTTTCATCAAACCCATTCGGTATGACTTTAATTTTCTCCGGATGGTTGATATGCGGTGCAATATAGGATCGGAACGATTCAGATACCGTAAGCAAGTGATCCGCTTTCGCTTCCAGCTCTCCGTAAAGGCTCATTAGAAAAAGATGCTCGGGTCCGCCCTCTTTGATTTTCCCATTCAAGATAAGCTCTCGCTCGAAGCTGGAATGGATGGTAACGACGAGCGGTGTATCCGGGAACAGCTGCTTCATAACAAGCGCTGCAATCGGATGATGCGCATGTATAATATCGTATGGCTTTTTAATTCTCATTTTGGTCCACCATACGTAATCTTTGTAGGTTTGTATATATTTGTCTACCATTATATTCCCGCTGTAGACCGTGTGGTCGAAGGTCTCGAATTGAACCTCCTCTTGCCCTTTGCTGCGTACACGCTTCGGCAATGAGAACAACTCCATCTGCCAGCCAAGCTTGATAAAACGATCTTGAATGTACGGGATCATGGAAGAAACTCCGCCCGGCTGCTCCGGTGGAAAAAACAATGCTTGTAATATATTCATGCGTCCCATCCTTTCAAGGTCAAACATCATACGAATATCTCAGCTATTCGATTACCGTAAAACATGATATATTAGAACATATGTTTCTGTAAAGCTATTGCATCCTATACTAGATAACGGTGGTTAACTCATGTCAATTACACAATGGCTCTCAGGCCCGAACGGACAGCTGCTCTCGTCGTCAGCTGTTATCGTCATCTTAATCCTAATGCTCTTCATGTCGGTCAGGCTTTATGTAAGCTACCGCAACAAACGGATCTATCGCTTGCTCATTACGGCCATTCCCTTAATCATAGCCAAGCAATGCCTGCTGGTCGTACTCGTCTACCCAGGCTGGTCATTGTCGCCTTATCTGTATTTGAGCTTCACGATCATGCAGATCATTTCATTTATTATTATAAACTTTGTTTTCATGAAATTATATACTCATCGCTCAGCCGAGCTGAAAGTGATCCCTTTTATCATTATGGGTATAATGACACTTGTTGTTGCAGGCATACAAATTGCTCTTTCACCTATTACGGCAGAGTCCGCCGTTCACTCAGGGACCGTCACCTTCCCTGCGCTCGACTTTTACGGACTGATCGTGATCCTTATGGTCATGCTGGACACAAGGGGCGCTGACCTCAGCTCCAAATATTACGCAAGCTTGATCGTTTTTTTCGCGAGCGAGCTGGCACGGCTGGCTAACGAATATGTATTTCAGGAATCGCTGCTTTGGTTAATCTCGCTTAGCCAGCTTCTGCCCATCGTTTATTATACCTTGCTCTTTCTCTTGCTCTTTGAATGGGTGATTGAACGGCTTATGTTTACCTATCAATCCTCCATTATGGACGGATTGACGGGGCTTTATAATCGCCGGCATTTCTATTCCAAGGCAGAGCAGCTGCTTCAAGGCAGCAAATCGATGGCGATTATTTTTTGTGACATTGATAATTTCAAGAAATTAAACGATACGCACGGTCATCACAAGGCTGACGGCGTGCTTAAGCAGGTTGCCGAAATCATCAAAGAGGAATCAAGCGGTATTGGAGCTGCTGGGCGTTATGGCGGAGAAGAGCTGCTCAGTTGTGTAAGCTCTGAGCGAGTGAAGCCTGAGATCGTGGCTGAATCAATCCGTCGAAGAGTGGAGCAGGAAACGATGGTTACGATAAGCGTCGGCTTCAGCACCTCGAAGGAGAGCAAGGCCGTTCAAGAGATGATCAAGCAGGCGGATGAAGCTATGTACCATTCGAAAACAACGGGCAAGAACAAAGTAACGCCGTTCAAAGCAACGTCATCATCTAAAAAAACACTTGCTTGACAGCAGCTTAGCTGCAGGCTTCAGGCATAATCCGTTTAAGAAAGTTGTTCATCAGCAACGGCAGGGAAATCAGGATCGGAGGGTCATCCGCACGCGGTTCATATAACATGACCTGTTGATAGGGAACATTGTCGTACGCAGTTACGATTATGGGCTCCTTCGATCTTGTGCGCAGTGTCGCATGCGGAAGCAGCATATCTTTGGCCTGCGTACCCCAAGAAACCGATGTCGCCATCAAATAATAGGTGCCAGGTTTAACATCAGAGAAGCAGAAATCTCCTAATGAGGAGAGAAGCGTACCGTACAAGGGCAGCCCTTCCTGTATCGGCTTCGCGAATAATCCAATCAGAACAATTCCCTCGAATGGTATAACAGCTTGAACGCTCCCCTCGACTCGGTCATGATGCTTCGAAGGCACATACAGTGACTTCCAGCCATTCAGCTGCTGCAGCGTATCCAGCTGCCGGCTTGCTTGCAGCTTTGAATTACGGAATTCTGACGGCGTAACGCCGACCCTCTCCGTAAATCTAGATGTGAATGTGCCGAGGCTTTGCTGACCGATCTCCAAACCGACATCACGGATGCTTAAACGGGTCTGCAGCAACAAATCCTTTGCCTTCTGCAATCGAAGCGAAGATGCATAATATAAGGGAGAGAGACCTGTTCGCTCTTTGAAGATGCGTGTGAAATGAAAATTGCTGTATCCAGCGTAACCGGATAGTTTCGAAAGCGGGAGCGGCTCATAAATATTATCGTGAATATAAGCGATCACTCCGTCTATTTCTGCATACCGATCCGTAACCATGGCTGCATCTTCCTCCCGTCATGCTTCAATACCATCGTAAATAAGAACTCATGTTCGTATATATAATAACATATCGCATAAGAGAAGGAAACAGCCTATATGCTACAAATTGATGTGCAGCTTGTACGTTAAATTGCTTTTACCTTAACTTGCTTATAGCTCTTAGCTCTTAGCTCTTAGCTCTTAGCCCTTAGCCCTTAGCTTTTAGCCCTTAGCTCTTAGCTCTTAGCCCTTAGCCCTTAGCCCTTAGCCCTTAGCCCTTAGCTCTTAGCTCTTAGCCCTTAGCCCTTAGCCCTTAGCCCTTAGCTCTTAGCTCTTAGCTCTTAGCTCTTAGCTCTTAGCTCTTAGCTCTTAGCTCTTAGCCCTTGACCTTGCCCCGAATAGATGGACACGAAGAAAACCTCTATAATAAATCACGGAGGGGTTCAAATGGGACAAGGAAAGAAATACGACAAAGCATTTAAGGAGCAGGTCGTCCCAGTTGTAACTGAGGGTTTCTTGCTATCTACAATTTCATGGCAAGGTCACTGATCTATATTGGAGACTACGATGCAGAAAGTGCAATAGAAACCTCACATGTGCTGCCACCTGAAGGGCTACGTTGTACAAAGTACAACGAAAACCGGAAATTCCGTTGAAACAAACTAGAATCTACTGACTTCATTGCAGAAACTGCAATGTAGAGTGGTTGTTGGCGATCTAAATGGTCATTCTATTGCAGAAACTGCAACGTAGGCGGATGTTACTTAGGGGAGGGGGAGTTACTTAGTGTTGTTCGCGCTAAATTGGAACCACGCTGCAGAAACGCAACATAGCTCAGACGTTACTAGGGTTTTGGGGTAACCTAGTATAGTCTGAGCTATCGTGGAAGTTACGCTGTAGAAAGTACAATAGAAACCTCACATGTGCTGACACCTGAGGGGCTGCGTTGTACAAAGTACAACGAAAACCGGAAATTCCGTTGAAACAAACCAGAATCTGCTGATTTCATTGCAGAAACTGCAATGTAGAGTGATTGTTGGCGATCTAAATGGTCATTCTACTGCAGAAAATGCAACGTAGGGCGGTATAGAAATTTAGACAAACAGTTGTAACTGAGGGTTTCTTGCTGTCTACTATTTCATGGCAAGGTCACCTTAGCTCAGCCCTTAGCTTTTACCTTTTAACGTTTAGATTTTAGCCCTTAGCCCTTAGCCCTTAGCCCTTAGCCCTTAGCCCTTAGCTCTTAGCTCTTAGCTCTTAGCTCTTAGCTCTTAGCTCTTAGCTCTTAGCCCTTAGCTCTTAGCTCATAGCTTTTAGCGTTTAGTCGTAATCGGCTTCTCCAGGGCATAAAGCTCGTCTTCAAGCGTTTGCATACGTTCAAGGACAGCTTTCCGCGCATCGCTAATAGCATGGTTATATAGATGGGGGCCAATCTCTTGAATGACGAAATCGAGCAGCTGTTCTGCAGCGATCGATCCAATCGTTTCTGAACGCTCCAGCTCGAAATATTGCTGAATCTTTCCGGTTAACAGTTCTTTCTGCTCCTTAGGGAGCTTCATCATGAACATATGCTCATCCCTCCAATTGTCCTTTCAAAACGGTTACAGCTTGTCCCGACATAAAAACGCGATCCCCATCCGGCTTAACCTTAACGACCCCGCCGCGCGCGGATGCTTGATATCCCGTCAGCTCGTGCTTGCGCAGCCGTTTGGCCCAATAAGGCGCCAGAGCGCAATGGGCCGAACCCGTAACAGGGTCCTCGTCAACTCCGGTTCCCGGATAGAAAGCTCTCGATATGAAGTCATATTGCGAGTCTTCGCTCTTGCTCGTTACAATAACACCTCGTGCATCCAGCCTGGCAAGCAAAGCGAAATCCGGCCGCAGCGTTCGCACTATGTCTTCGCTGTCCACTTCTACGAAATAATCCATTCGATTTCGCCCCACAAACCTTGGAATAAGTCCTAATCCCTGCACAAGCTCCTCTGGAGCTACCGTTCCAAGCGGAGGCTCTGAAGGGAAATCCATATCTATCCATTCCCCGTTTCGCGCAGCGGTCAGAATACCGCTTTTGGTGTGGAAGCGCGCCTCTTCATCCGGTAGCAATCTCCCAGATTGCCACATCGCATGCGCAGTCGCGAGCGTAGCATGGCCGCATAGATCAACCTCCGCCAGTGGTGTAAACCAGCGCAGCCCCCAGCCATCCTCTGACGGAGTCACGAATGCCGTTTCCGATAAATTCATTTCCATAGCTACCTGCTGCATCCAGCTTTCAGACTGCGGCTCATCCACGAAACATATAGCAGCCGGATTTCCCTTATAGCGTTCGTTCGTGAACGCGTCTACGATGTATAAAGCAAAGCTCATTCTTTATCCCTACCTCTCATTATCCATATGTACCCTAATGCAGCTAGAACAGAACCGTATATGAGATGGCCCGTTATCCACATCATAAAGGATGCCCCATCCAGCGTCGAAGGTGTTCGCTCTGAAAGCTGTGTCAACGGTATCCACGTACAACAGGCGATGGCGACGCCCATCCCGAGTCCGAGTCTAAGCGGCGAGCTCCAAATTCTAAGTAAAACCAAATAAAGAATGCCTAAAGGCAGCGCTGCCGACATATGAAGCAAAAACTCGAACAGCTCTGAGCGAATACTCGGAAGCCAGCCAATAAAATCAACGTTAAGGAGAAGAACATAGACGCCTCTTCCTGTTAATTGTCCAAGCAGCTTCATCACCAAGCCGAGAATGACTCCGCTCAGCGCCCCAGTCAGAAGGCCGAATAGGAGCAGCATGAGCAGACGGCTATGTTTTACAGCGCGCTTGTCTTCAACCGAATGCACGATCCCCGCTCCTCTCTGTCAACTTACAAATAAAAAGTGCCTGCCTTCGCAATAAGATCGGAAGCAAGCGGCAGGTATGCCGTTCTCCGTTCCACTTGCGCGCAAGCACTCTATATGGGTTATCCTTTGAGGGGAATGAGCAGCTCGACCGGCTCTTCCTCCAAATGATGCTCGTCAATATAAAACAATTCCAGCGAAACCGCGTTATCCTGTTTCTCTAATCGCATCTCACTTATCCACGCATGAAGCTGCTCGTATCCTTCGCCGATTCTTTTGTTGGAACAGGCGACCATCGCGTATCGATGCTCGGGGATTGTGAACTGCACCATGCCTGGCGGAACTTCCTCCAAATGCTGAACCTCATAACAAGCCCAGTAGGTAGCGAAGGCCTCATTGCCGAAATACGGACTGTACAGCACCGTTGATTTGACAGCATCGTTCAGCTCATGCTTGCGCGTCAAAAACTCGGTTTGCAGCCTAATTGCCTCATCCGGAAAGGATGAATAAGGTCCGCAATAGCTGATGCCTGCCAAATGAAGGGCTGGCTTTGATACGATTGAGCAGTTTTCCACGCGATTTCCTCCTTCGAATCTGTCAGGACTTTTGCGCTAGGATGAGCTTTTTCTGTACATAGTGTATCATGTTTTGACTCTCAATGGGTAGTTGTTTACATGATCATCATGCGTAAATGGACAAAGCTCCATGTCTTCATTAGCTTACTCGACTTCCAGCCTTTTCATGAATTCTTCCAGCGCGCTGTATCCCTGCTGCTTCAAATACCAATTGTTCGCAGCCGCTTCAATTAAACCTGCGACGTCCCGACCCGGCTGCAGCTGGATCTCGATATGCGGAATTTGGACGCCCATATATTCCGTGAATTTCGGCTCAAGCTCCAAATCATTGTTGAGCTCATTGTCTCGCCATTTGGTAAGCTCAATATCGAGGACGATTCTCGTCTCATCCTGGAAGGCCTGTCTTCCATATAATCGCACAACATTGATAAGCCCAATGCTTCGCAGCGCAAGAAATTCCTTGGTCTTCTCGTTATGGGTACCAAGCAGCGTGCGTGAACTCAGCTTCTTGAGTACGACAATATCATCCGCTACGAGTCTGGAGCCGCGTCTTATGAGGGTATGAGCGGTTTCGCTTTTCCCTATGCCGGACTTCCCGCGCAGCAATATGCCTATACCGGACACATTTAAGCATATGCCGTGTATCGATATCTCAGGTGCGAGCGTTTTGAGAAGATAAGCGTCCAGCATACCGAGGAACTGTGCCGTAGCCACATTCGTACGCAGCAAGGGGATTCCCTCCTGGTCGCAATATTTGGTCAAATATTTCAATCCTTCTTGCCCTGCAGTGACGACAAAACATGGCGGATGGTATTTGACAATATTTCCGATATGGTGATTGCGTTCGTTCTCGCTTAAGCTGTGCAAGTAGGTAATTTCTTTCTTGCCTAGTATCTGTATATGCTCTTGCGGGAAAAATTCAAAATAACCGACAAATTCAAGCCCTGGACGATAGGCCCTCGCCTTCATGATTTTTCGGTCAAGCTGGTCTACGCCTGCTAGCACCTCCAGCGAAAACTGCGCTGCAAGCTCACTTACCTCTATTGCTTTCATCCTGCTGATCCCCCTTTGCTGCTGTGGTTTTTGTTAAGGGTAAGGATTCCACACCGCTTGGCATTTCCCTGCCGCTGTAACCAAATCGTCATCTTCTATGAACCGGTTGAACGGTAATGACGGACTCCCACATGCCATACCAACAAGCATGGAACGATAAAAAGGATGCCAGCGAGCGGTGCCAGCGTGTAGGGCAGCGGATTGCCCGTCGTCTTATCCAGCAAATAAAGCAAAGGCAAATAATTCACGCAGCCGAACGGAATAATGAACGTGAAAAACCGCGTCACCCATTTCTGGTAAATATTCAGCGGATATTGTGCCATTTCCCGTCCGCCGTCGGTGAAGATGTTAGCAATCTCCAGCCCCTGCACCGTCCAAAAGCACATGGTTGCCGCAAGTATGAAGATCCCCGTAAAAATAAATACCCCGCTCACGATCATAAAAAGCAGAACAAGTACTTTCAGCATCGTCCAGTCCGCTAATTGCTGGCTAACGGCCCATCCGAGCACAACTATGCTTTGAGCGAGCTTGCCTACTCGAGAAAATTCAAATTTAGAGCCTAGGACTTGCAATACGGTGCTGCGGGGACGGACAAGGAAGCGATCGAAATCTCCATTGCCAACGAGAGCCGAGAAAGAGTCGAACCCTCTTGCGAAACACTCGCTTAGAGCATATGACATATGAATGATGGAGAAGCACAGCGCGACCTCAGAGAATTCCCAGCCCTTAATTTGGCCGAAGCGTTCAAACATGAAGTAAAGCCCGGCGAGTACCGAGAACGGAATGAGAAATTGGCCGAAAGCGAGCAGCCAGAACGATGTTCGGTACTGCATTTGTGATTTAAATAAAACCTCGATATATTTCCCGTACAGCTTCATCTGCTTACCCTCCATTTACAACTACGTTGCGTAGTACTTTGGCCATTGTAAGTTTCCCGATTGTTATCAATAGGGCAAGCCAAACGATCTGGATCGTGATCCCTATCAGCGCTTCGCCTGTTCCAATATGGCCGGAATAGACTCGGAACGGAAAATCGGCAGTCCAGCGGAACGGCAGCACGTAAACGATGCTTTGCAGCCAATTCGGCATAAGTGGTACGGGAATGACCATGCCCGCCAAAAATTCTCCGATTACGCCGAACATAAGCAAAGAGCCCGCTGGCGACAACGTTACAAACACCGAAATGTACATGAGCATGGAAAGCGAAACGATCAAGCATAGGCCGAGTAACAAGGCGAGCACAAATAGTATAAAAGCAGCCGGATCAGCCGGCAGCGGCAGCCGGTAAGGCTCAGGCAGCAGCAGCGCCACGGCGAGAATAGGCAAGCTTCTCAACAGCGCGCTCGATAGACGCTGTGCCAGCAGCTTCGCGTACCATAGTCCGTATATACCGCTTGGTCTGCATAGCTCATACGCGATGTTGCCTGATGTGATAAGCTGGAAGAGCTCATTGTCGCGAAACCACAGCATAATAAATGCAAGGAAAGCCTGCTGCAGCCAGACATAGGTGATAAGCTGTTTCAATGTAATTGGCGGCTCTGTTACCGTACCGCTATAGAACGCTTCGAACACCATAATAATAATAAAGCCCCAGAAAAATTGCGTGGCAACACCGGCAAGTGCTGCCGTGCGGTATTGCAACCCATTCGTCAATCGCAGCTTAAATACCGATACGTAAGCTCTCATTATAGCTGATGCTCCTTATAGAGCTGAATGATCATGTCTTCGATTGGCAACGTGTCAATGGCAACATCAAGAATCTCAACTTGCTGGGACAAGCTGATCAGCACCTCGCTGATGACCGTCTGGGCAGTGTCCACGCTTAGTACCGCTCGCTCTGGCGACCAGGCTTCAATAACTGCCCCTTCCACCTTGAGCGGATCAGCATGATGGCTGTAAACGACCGTCATCGTTTTTAACGTTCCGAACTGACTGCGAATGGCGTTTAAGCTGCCGTCATAGAGCAGCTTGCCCTTGCCGATAAGTATAATCCGATTGGCAAGAGCTTCAATGTCATTCATATCATGCGTGGTTAGAATGACGGTAACACCCTTCTCCTCATTAATCGTACGGATAAAGCGGCGCACCGCAATTTTGGATACTGCATCCAAGCCAATCGTTGGTTCATCCAGAAATAAGACGCTTGGGCTATGCAGCAGCGATGCAGCGATTTCGCAGCGCATTCGCTGGCCTAGACTAAGCTGCCTCACCGGCATATGAATAATTTCCTGCAGCTCAAGCGTTTCGGTAAGCAGTGCTAGCGTACTTTGATACTCCTGCTCGGGCACCTTATAGATATCGCGCAGAAGCTCGAAGGAATCGATAACCGGAACATCCCACCACAGCTGTGAGCGCTGCCCGAATACGACTCCGATATGCTTCACGTATTGTACCCGATCCTTCCAAGGCGTAAAGCCCATGACCGTACATGTACCGCTGTCCGGGACAAGAATGCCGCTCATCACTTTAATCGTTGTTGATTTCCCTGCTCCGTTCGGTCCGATATAGCCGACAATCTCACCTGGCTCAATCGTAAAGGAAATATCGTTAAGCGCTTCCACAACCTTGTATTCTCTTTTGAATAATGCCTTCATTGCCTCTTTGACGCCCGACGAACGCTTTGCAACCTGATAGGCTTTGGACAAGTCCTTTACAATAATCACTTTTTGTACCTCCGTACATGATTTGGAAGAAGAATATTATCACTCCTCTGCGAGTGGTGTCAATGTATTTTTGAAGGATGAGAGAATTGCTTATGCGTCATTAGACTAATTTCCCATTTCATCGCACACACTAGCATGAAAGGAGCTGAGCCCATGGAAGAAAAACAGAAAGAAGCAGCCTACAAACCAGATATGACGAATTACGATTTTGTCTGGGGCAGTGACCAAGACGAATATGTAAAAGATAAAACAACTGCAGATGCATCACCTGAGCAAACGATCGTTCAAAAGGAAGAGTAAGAAGAAAAGGGCTTCCACCGTCATGTTTGATGACGAACAGGAAGCCCTTCGCTATAGGATTACGCAATTGGTTTTAGTAATCGGACAAAAAGGCCGCCGACGACGGAACGGTTCTGAAAATTGAGCTGCTCGCCTGTTCGTGTATCGTACCAATCGGTTAGGGGAACGCGGCTTGGCGATTCATTCATAAAATACCAGATCGGAGCTATCGCCTGCTCGAATTCTGCTTTGGAGCTTAACATGGACGCACACCATACGAGCCAATCGAGCTTCGTATAGCTGTTTCTGCTATCGAGCGGAGTGCCGAATTTGTTCTGTTTGCCCGAGTAATACCGATTTTCTCGATCAATGACTTGCTGCGGGAATAAGTGAAGTCCAAGCAGCCGGTCCCACACGAGATTATATTTAAGACTCCAGCTCTCCTCCGCGCTATCAAACGTCAGCTTGTAGTGATCGTCCGCATTCGCCATGCTCACCCAATTAGCTGCCATTTCTTTTGCAGCATCATAGTAGGCGGCTCCCTCCGGTTCTCCTAGCATCCTGCATAGGATCGCATATGCGCCTATCCCGTTAATCGCTTTGATAGATAGGTTCGTGTTATGTGCCAAATGACCGGCAAAATCATCCGTACACAGTTGATTGGCTGGATCCATGCCGTTTTCTTTCAAGTAAGCCGCCCATTTGGTCAAAAGCCCCCAGTGCTCTCTAGCAAAGTCTGCATTCTGCTCGTAAGAGCAAACGGCTGCCGCCATGATGAGCATATTGCCGCATTCCTCAATCGGCATTTGGTTCTCCAGCTCATTCTCGCCATAGACTTGACCGTTCGCAACTGGATAACAGCCTACATCATGCGGCGCGAATTGAAATCGCCAAGCTTCGCTGCCCGCATATCTGAAAATAGGCCTGAGCATCCCTTTGACCAGCTCTGGATTATAGAGCAAAAACAACGGAATCGATGGATAGCTCACATCCACCGTGGCGATGCAGCCATTGCTGAAATTTTCTTTGGAGAAAAATAAAATCTCTCCATTCTCATCGTTTACCAGCTTATGAGCCGCGATGGCCTGCCGATAGGAGAGCGATAATATGTCACTGTAATGGCTCCCTCCTTCTACACGGCTCTCCTCCGTAAGCTTTCGGTTGAATGCTTCGCATTTGGCTTGTATCTCGTCATATTGCGCAACAGCCAGAACGAGCATTTCCTCAAAGCCCATCCCGTTTCTCCGCCAATAAGCATCCAGCTTCTCGCCGAAATATTCGATGGAATGGACATCGTCATATGCGGCAACCACATATTGCGAGGCTTGCTGATCCTGTACCAGGCCGAAATCCAATACAGCCGCCATCACCGGCGTCTGCTCCTCCGCAGACCGTGGGTGCGCTTCATCATCGCCTCGCGGCAGGCGGCCGTCTTTCATGAATTGTTCTCTGACCTGATAAGAATGAATCGTTGTTTCTTGCTTGTCAGACTGCGGAATTGCCAAATACACATAGCCCCAATCAATGCGCGTATCATCGCCGGTTCGAGCCAAAACGGGCTGCTCTACCGTACCTATGCACATCGCTTCTATGCCGCCATCGATTGATTTACGCGACCAGCTTACCCTTTGATCCGTCGTATTCACACATAATTCGGCAGAGATATCCATATAAACTTTGACTTCATGCGGCTTGCCGTCTGTCGAACGAACGCGGAAGGTCATGTAGGAAGCAGGTCTTGACAACAAGTCCAGATCATCCAGCAGCAGCGGGCTGGTGAATAACACTTCCAACTCAACGCCATCGTCTTCGAACGTATACGTGGTAGTCACAGCCTCAACCTTCAAGTCTTTCTGTACCATTACGCTCGGTTGTCCGCCGCTCGCATGCTCATTCAACTCTAATTTTCCCATGAACACGCGGGCATTGCCGTCAATCCGAATAATGCCCGTCATGCTGTTGCGTTTATTCGTCCAATGTCTCGTATGATCATCGTACAAATGATCCGATGCCGACCATACGCTAAAATAAGGATCTACTGTAATTAGAGGGACAGAAGGGGGTCTAAACGATTGCGACACCATATGCATCTCCTTTATCTTCATCATGTAAGCGTCAGTTGTTAGTTGGGGGGGGGAGCAGCCAGGCTCCCCCCTCCCAAGCAGACCTGTTAATTCGGCAGCTGCATCGTAACAACTTCTTTACCTTTTAGGTTTTCGTTCGTAAATTTCATCGCTTCATCATAGCCGGTTTTCCTCAGTTGCTCGCGCAGCTCGTTCAATATCTTCAATGCCGCTTCGTCCGACTTCGCATAAACCGCTTCTTTCCAAGCATCATTTGTTTTGTCCATCGAAGGCTTTAACATTTCCCATTTATCGGATTTAATGATAACATCGCCTGGGTTGTAAGCGGTAATCACTTTGATGCCGTTCGGGCGCAAAATTTTACGGGCATTGTCCATAGCGGCGATGCGCTCTTGATCGAGCCAAATGTCGCCACCGGCAACCGAGTTGATTCGGTCCATTCCTGACATGGAAGAGAATCCGATCTCGAGGCCTTCGTTTTTGCGGGCAGTCAGCTTGCCTGACGTATCTGCGGCAAATTTATCGAACCACTCTTTCTTCGCTGTCGGCTTCCCATTCTCCATATCCCAGTGGACGCCTTGAACGCCATAGCGAACGAGCATGAAGCCCTCATCGGAAGCGAGATAATCAAGAAGGCGAAGTGCGGCATCCACATCTTTGCAGGCTTTTGTAATCGCTGTCACGTTATTGCCTTGAATTCCAAGATCGACTGGACGGTCCGGCTCCGCGCCTGCGCGTTCAAGCGGTCCAACCGGTACAAAGTCGCTGCCCGGATTCGCCTTAACATACTCCTTCGTTGCGTCGAGAATGGCAGGATAGTGCGCGGCAAGAATGGCGACGCGTCCTTGCACGATTTTCTCCTTCGCGATTGGATCTGTTTGGGTGAACGCTTCCGCATCAAGAAGTCCCTCGGACAGCAGCTTGCGGTAGTACAAGGTGTAATCGTCATAGCCTTTCGAGAAGAAGCTGTTCTCGATTGTCCCATCTCCATTGTCAACATATCCGGCACCGCCGTAAAACATCGTATTGGCGATTCCGACAGCCCAGCCATTGCTGAACCCGCCGAGCGGTATGACCGGCTGGCCGTTGGCTTGGAGATTTGCGTCCTTGATTTTTTTCAGGAATTGGTAGAACTCGTCTTTCGTTTTAACCGATTGCGGATCAACGCCGACGGCTTCCGCAATATCCTTGCGCACATAAAAACCGTATAACCAGTCTGTACCGTCCTTATCTGTAGCAGGCTGGTTCTGCAGCAGCAAGTATTTCTTGCCGTCATATGCGTCAATGCCTTTCTCGTACAAAGCAGGCGGAACATTTTCTTTGGCAATTGATTTTGCTAAATTCGGGTATTTGTCCAGCTTATCTGAGAAGTCGACCAATTGGTCTTCTTTGGCTGCTTTAATGATGCCGTCAAGCTCTCCTCCCCAGGCAGGTCCTGTATAAATATCAGGCAAGTCCTGAGTTGCGAAGATGGCATTGACCTTTTCCGTTTCGCTGCCTGTCGTATATTCCCATTCTACCGTGACGCCGGTCTTCTCTTTTATCACCTTCTCCACCGGGGTCATATCCACTTCGGCACCGCTGGAGCCGTTCCAGTTATGAAGGACTTTCAGCGTCACTTCCTTCGTGCCGGAAGCTCCACCATCACTTACCTCGTTATTAGCATCATCCTTGTTCGCACAGCCAGCCAGAACGCCAGAAAGTAAAACGGCTGCAAGAAACAGCTTTGCCCCTTTTAACCCCAAATTCCTCATAATACCCCTCCATCTCAAATTAGAAAAATATGATAAAGTCCTTCGAGAAGACCGTTATCCTTTGACAGATCCGATCATGACACCTTTGACGAAATACCGCTGCAAAAACGGATAGATGCACAGAATCGGAAAAACGGTAATGACGAGCAGAGCCATCCGCAGCGATTCAGGCGTCGATCCGCCTGCGCTTGCACTTATCGTCTGGCCGCCTTGCTGCGCTGAGCGCTGCATCGAAGAGGACAATGCTTCCGCTTGCGTAAGCATTTCCTGAAGCAAGGTTTGTACGGGAATTAAGGATTTATCCGAGACGTAATAGGCTCCCGTAAACCAATCATTCCAATGGGCAACCCCGATAAACAAGGAGATTGTGGCAAGCACGGGACCCGACAGAGGCAGAATGATGCGCATAAAAATCTGAAAATCCCCGTATCCGTCAATACGCGCAGATTCCTCGAGCTCTTCCGGAATGCCTTGCAGAAAGGTTCGTATGATGACAATATGCATGAAATTGAACAGCATCGGAATGACATACACCCAAAAGGTATTGATGAGATGCAGCTTTTGAAGCGTTATGAAAAACGGAATGAAGCCAGCGCTGAATATCGTCGGCAGGAAAATATAGAAGGCGAAAAACGACCTTCCTGGCAGCGATTTTTTGGATAACGCATAAGCCATAAGCGTACTTAGCCCTACATGCAGTAAAGTACCAAGCAGCGTTCGGGCCAACGTGATTTTGTAAGCCTGCCAAATTCTCGCATTCTCGAATACCTCCGCATAATTGTCGAGCGTAAGCTTGCGGGGCAGGAAGTATAAAGCGCCAAGCATGGAATCCTTCCCGTCGTTAAGCGAGTACGCCAAAATATAAATAAATGGATAGATCATCGAAAATCCGACCAAAGCCAGAAAGATATAGTTGAGGATCGTAAATACGGACAAATGGCGTTTCATCTCGTCACTTCCTTTAGAAGAGGGATACATCGCTAACCTTGCGTGCAATGCGGTTGACCGCGAGAATAAGGACCAAACCAATGACGCTTTGGAACAAGCCGACCGCCGCGGCATAGCTAAGCCGTCCCTCGCTTATGCCGGATTGGATGACATGCACGTCCAGCACGCTTCCGATGCCTGCGGTAGCCGGACCGCTAAGGAGAAGCAGCTGCTCATAGCCAGCGCTCATCAAGCTACCTATCGATAGAATGAACAGAATAATCGCAATGTTGCGCACGCCCGGTAAAGTCACATGCCAAATTTGCCGAAACCGATTCGCTCCGTCGATCTTCGCAGCCTCGTAAAGCTGTTGATCGATGCCGACGATAGCGGCCATATAGATAATCGAGTTCCACCCGATGCTCTTCCAAATGTCCGAGCCCACAATAACCTGATAGAACCAGGAGGTATTGTACAGGAACTGCACAGGCTCCATCCCTAAAGCGATTAACAGCTCATTGACTGGCCCCCCGTGCAGAGAAAGGAGCCGCTGCATAAGGGTAACTACGACGATCCAGGACACGAAGTGCGGTAAGTAAGAAAGCGTTTGCACTGTTTTCTGAAATTTAATGCTTCGTATCTCGTTCAATAGAACCGCGAGCAGGATCGGCATCGGGAAACCGATAAACAGCTTCATGAAGCTGATAATGATCGTGTTGCGGAGAATTTGCTCAAATTTGTAGTAATCGAAAAATTGCTGGAAATATTTCAGACCCGCCCAAGGACTTCCGGTAAAGCCTCCCGAAAAGGTATAGTCGCGGAATGCGACCTGGATGCCGAATAACGGGACATAAGAGAAGATGAAAAACCAGACGAGTCCGGGCAGCAGAAAGAAGTAGAACACTTTATGCTGCCAGATTTTCTTCAAAAGCAGAGATGAACGCATAAGCCCTTGCTCCTTTCCCTAAAGAGTCATCGCTTGATTCGTCAAACGCAAAGTCTTGATCTCAAACGGAGTGAAGGATAATGCTATTTTCCCGTTTGCAACCGGCACGCTTTGAATGTTCTCTTCCATCAAATCGACCAGCCACGCCTCATCGATATGAAAGCCTAGACTTAACGCAGTGTTAACGCTCGTACCGGCCGACTCGTACAGCCGTACAATAAGATCGCTTCCGTCCTCGGCCTTCTTCACCGTTTCCACCATTACGTTCGGATGATCCGCACTTAGAATGCTTAGCAAGGGCGCGAGCTTGCTCGTACTCTCGGTGCGTGATACAGCCTCTGCCTTAAGCGGGATATTGAGCTCGTAGCCGCGTTTATAAATCTCCGCCTGTACATGGTTTCCCTTATGCGGGAAAAGAGAATAGGTGAAAGAATGCTCCGCGCGATCGGCATCTGGATCTGGACTCGTGGTGCTGCGCAGCAGGTTCAGATCCAGCATGCTGCCCTCCGCTCTGTGACCGTACTTACAATCATTAAGCAGCGCTACACCGTAATCCGGATCAGACAAATCCACCCAATGATGGGCGCATATTTCATCCTTCGCATAATCCCACATCGTATTGCGATGAGTTGGGCGTTTCAAATAACCGAACTGAATCTCGCAGCTCACAGAGTCAGACCGGACATTTACAGGAAACGAAGTACGCAGCATCTTGCCCGTTTCCCGCCAATCGACATTCGTGACGAAATCAATCCTTCTGCTTCCTTCCATCAACACGATCTTTTGCGTTAGCGTTGATGCTCCGAATCCATACCTTTGAATAACGCCTGATGAGGGACCATCCACAAATTCAACAGCATCGCTTAGTCGCATGAACTGACTTTCTGTTAGGCGATAATCCTGACGGAAATCCCACGCATCGCCTGAGTCATTATAAACGCGAAGCTCATTGGCCCTTTCATCCATAGCTACAACTTCGCGCTGATGCTCCTTATCATAAATCGATGCAATGGCGCCGCCTTCCGCGAAAGTAATCGCAAGCAAGTCATTCTCTATGCGCACAGGCGCCTCTGGAACCTGCGATTCCCGAACGGGTGATACCGTCACCGAATCTGCTGCTGCCGCTACCTCAGCTTCGGCCTGGGGCATGAGCGCTCCTACCATTGCATAGCCCATTGGCGGCACAATGGCATGCTGCCACTTCCCGTCTATTTTCAGCCATTCGTTCCGCTCCCAAGGCAGGGAATTGAAGACGACAAGCTGCTCTCCTTCTGACTGTGCCAGCAATTGGCCAGCTACAGAACGATAGGTATCTGATATCATTTGATCAACGCGGCCCTGCAAGATCGCGTATCTCGCCAGCGACTCGTCATACACCCGCTTAATAGAAGAGCCTGGTAAAATATCATGGAACTGGTACAGCAGGACTTCCTTCCAAATTTCCTCGAGCTCTTCAGCTGGATAGCGGTGTCCGTTTGTCAAACCAGCCAATACCGAAGCAAATTCCAGCTCTCGCAGCGCCTTCTCGAGCTTCCGGTTATACTTTTTGTTTCTTGCTTGGCTCGTCAACGTCCCTTGATGCTTTTCTAGATACAACTCTCCTCGCCAGGATGAATACCGTTCCGAGTCTTGATTCAGTTTCTCGAAAAATTCGGAAGAATGCTGCTGCACCACTGGGCTTAAGCCAAGCAAATTTTTCTCACGGGCAAGCCTCTCCAAATGCTCCTCGCCCGGACCGCCTCCGCCATCGCCGATACCAAACAGCATGAGGCATTGCTCCGACACGTTTTTGTCCAAGTACTCTGTTTCCGCCTTTATAATCGAGCGCGGTGCAGCCGGACTATTGTAAGTATCCTCCGGCGGCATATGCATCAGCACCTGCGAACCATCGATTCCCTCCCACATAAAGGTGTGGTGGGGGTGTTTATTGTACACGCTCCAAGACAATTTCTGCGTCATCATGTAGTCAACGCCGGATTTCTTCAGCAGCTGCGGCAAGCTTGCCGTATATCCGAACACATCCGGCATCCATAGCGATTTCATCTCCTGCCCGAATTCCTTCTGGAAATATCGCTTCCCGTACAAAATTTGCCGGACAAGCGACTCGCCGCTCGGAACATTCGTATCGGCTTCCACCCACATTGCGCCCTGAAGCTCCCATCGCCCCTCCCGCACGCGCTGCTTGATCTCTTCGAACAGCTTCGGATAATACTGCTTCATCCACTCGTATAGCTGAGGCTGGCTTGCTCCAAATACATAATCGGGATAACGCTCCATCATGCGCAGCGCCGTCGAGAAGGTTCTCGCTCCCTTGCGAATGGTTTCTCGAATCGGCCACAGCCAAGCGAGATCGAGATGCGCATGACCGATCGCACTGATCGTCAGCACCGGATCGCCGCCGCGCTTCGCAAGCTGTCTGCCAAGGATCTCCCTCGCACGAGCAACGCGCTCATCGGTGAGTTCAGTCAGCAGCAGCGACACCTCATATAACGCCTGAAAAACTTGCATTTTCCGCGCCGAACCCTGCGGCAGCCGCTCCGCTGTCTCGAGAAGCACTTCTCCATCGTAGTACAGCTGTCTTAATTCCTCGCGGCACACGGCGATTACCGCTTCCTTCAACGTGCCGCTGCGGTACCGGCCGAACAAATCATTGCAGCCCGCATCACCCCATAGGTCAATGGCTTCCTGACCTGTCGCGCTTTCGTTCACATGGACGACCCGCTTGCCTGGCAAGCCGAGCGAATAATCGAATTCCGAGTTAATATTCGTTAATCCCTGCACGGGTGAACCATCATCGTCGACGAGGCATAGCTCTCCATTAATATCAATCAACAGTACGATCTTCGACCCTTTGACGGATTCATCAGCCCGGCCGGTGAAATGAAACCATGCGCAATCCCATAAGTTGCCCCATCGGTCACCAGGAGCGAGTTCTACCATTCGTCCAGACCTCCGCTCAGTAAAGGGAACAGGCTCCGGCGTTACCCATGCTTGAACGCGCAGCTCAGACAACGGTGTGTAGATTTGTTCCTTCCAACCTTCCAGCATCGATTTCAGCTGTTCTGGCCTGATCATCTCATATGGCATGTCTAGTCTCCTTTTTCAACTATGATCAGCTTTCCCATCTCACTTTCACAACCACATCCGCATCGCTGCGGTGCTCGTATTTCAGCAGAACCGTCTCAGATGCTGCGTCCCACTCGAACAGAATGATATCCTTTTTGCCGCTCCATGCCAGCATGGCTGATACCGGCTTCTTCGGGCAATAAAACCTTGCCACTGCCCGTATCTGCTCGGGACCCTTTACTCGAAACTCAAAACCAGCTTCGCTCTGTGCAAGCGCTTCAATTCGCGAAGACGCTGCGATACACTCAACTCCCCCATGAGCGGGTCTCCCCTTTTCCACATCAAACAAAAAGGCTTGCCCATCTGGAGCTATGCTTACCTTTGGTACAATTGGGAGCTCCGGATCGAATAAATCAACGACGGGGCCAGCAATTGTGAGCGGCGTCTCTGCTACGGATTCCTCAAGCACAGCGGCAATAATATACGGGCCTCTCCGCAGGTGGAAGTAGTGCTTGATCTGAAGCTCAATTGGCGCACTCGCAACCGAGCTAACCGTCTTCTCAACCATGTCCACCAGTGCAGCAGCACCTTCGGAAGAATTCGCGCAAGAGTCGGGATGGACAGCTAGATATCCAACCGCTCCTTTTCCCGATGAGCTCACACTGCTATGTGATCCGTCTATATCCAATTGCGCGAATAGATGCTCCCTTGGAGAGGTATAGCTCAAGCCTCCTTCATTCCACCAAGCGCGAATCGCGTGGTAAGGATCTGAGTCGTCTCCCACATAGATTAGTGCTCCTCCATTCCTGACCCATCCGGCTAACGCAAAATGCAGATCCGGATATTCCGGCTTCATGAACTCGTAGCTTAGCAATAGGACCCGGTAATCACTCAGATAATCCGCGAATCTGCGTACGTTGTCCAACTGAACGGGTCGAACTGAAATTCCTTGTTTGAGCAGCGGCAGCGCCAGTCCGTAGAAGGCAGAGAAATCGAGCAAGTCCGTGTCTTGGTTCGATTCGAGAGCAGCTGTACTCGTTCCGTCATACTTGTGTAACGGAGCAGAACTATATTCATCGAACTTCAAGCGCTGGAACATGGCCGAATCTGCAATTAACACGCCAACCCGCGACATCGTTTCCTCGGATGGCTCTAATTCATGCTCCATATTTCCAAGCGTATGCATGATGTTCAACAGCATGGTTGCGTAGCCTGACGGTATGCCTTCTTTCCCGCTGCCGTCTTCCGATGGATATTGACCTTCAAAAACCCGTCTCGGCCACGGTGATACCTCATAGTGGGAAACTGCGGGGTGAAGCAGTGAAGCCACTACGATTTGGCAGTAGTTCAGCTTGTAATCCGCCCATGTATAGGTTGGGTTATCTTCGATTGGATCATGAAGAAACCACATCCGTTTCCCCGTTCCCCTGACCAGCTCCTGCATAATGCCATACTCGAGATATGCGGTTTCGAAGGTTCTTTCTTTCCTTATCCCTTTATAAACATTCGGTGTTCGCGACGTCCCTGTCCAAATTTGAGCAATATAGCCATCCACTGAGGGTAGATCAATTAATTGCGATTCCGGACTAACGATTCTCCACTGCGTGTAGTTGATCAGACTATGGGTCGGCACATAAAAACGCAAATCACGATCGTATCGCGTCAAGGCATATTCCTTTAATTCCGTGCACAAACGATCCAAACTGCGAGTGTATAGGTGCGCCTTTAGCTTCGAAGCTCTGAACTGTGCATCTGCAGACGAATGAGGCGGTGACCAAGGCTCCCTGTAATACAATCGCCATTCCCGCTTGAACGCTTCCGAGTAACCGCCATTCACCCAAAACTCCGGCTCCTCCAAATGAATAGCCTCAACACCGGCGTCGACCGCTAAACGTATGGATTCTGCCAAAAATTTCGTATAGCTCAGTGTTGGGACCATATAAGGAATATCCGGCGTAACACCGTGTATGATGTGATCGCCATTCCTGTCGGTCTGTGCCTCATCCCAGTGAATTCGTCCATCCACATGCCCATCTAAGTAATCTTGATAATTTCCCCATGCGACCCCAGTCATCAAATGAATAATGTAGCCTTTTTCGCTCCACTGCCGAATTCGTTCCGGCATCGTCTCATCGATTCCGTAGACCATAACAAAGTCGGTCTGTAAGTCATAGGAAGCGCCATACACTGCCGACTCCTGAAAACCCGTTCTTTCTTCGCGTCGATCTCTGGCCAAATGCAAGACCTCCAAGCGGATGGTATAGGTTCTGAATTGCAATTTATTTGGGTTGGCTAATTCTTATTCAGTATAGCCTTTTATATGTATATATTCAATATAAACTTTTCTCATTTTTCAAAGAAAAACCGATCACCTTTTAAGGCGATATTTACATTTTAAGGATATTTTACTGATTCATAAGCACTAAAAAGCTCAAAAACATCATTTTTGTTTGTCTTTCAGCCTATTTTTCAACATTTCCGCGAATTGAATAAGAAGAATTTTGTCGAATAATCCTCTTTTATATTTATTGTTATATTTAATATATATAAAACGAAAGATGTTATTTTATCCATTCATCCTTTTGAGCCATACATTAAAGCCTTCCTATCATCCAGCACAAAGTAAAAAAGCTGCCCAGCTGTCATCGAGAATGACAGACTGAACAGCCTTTTCCATATCGCAGCCTATTTACTTGCACGCACTTGTCGTATGACGAGTAATTAACTCCGGTTTTATAATGATTTTAGTATATTTACCCTTTTGGTCCTCGCCGGAATGAATGCGATCAAGCAGCAAGCCTGCCGCTTTATATCCGATCTCATGCTCGAATTGCTTCACGTGCGTGAAGTCAGTCACTCCTTCTATAATCGCCGCAGAATCGTCAAACGTAATGATCGACAGATCCTGAGGAACATGCAGCCCCGCTAGTTCTGCCATATGAAGAATATGAGCGCCTAGTCTACCATTGAGCGTAATATAAGCCGTAGCCATTCGGTTTTTGACATATCTGAACAAAGGATGAGTTTCTGGCTCACCGGCTTGCTTTATGCTGAATTCGGTAATGATATGAGCAGGGTTGATGAGCGCACCTTTGTTTTTAAGGGCGTTCATATAACCATCGATCCGCTCCTGAACCGTAACGGTTTGAAGGGGAGAGTCCGAGCAAATGGCGATTTCGCGATGCCCTAATTCCCAAAGGTGATCTACGGCTAGCTGGGTACCGATTCTACCGTCTGACGCAATATAATCAGTCTCTACGCCGGGCAGAAAACGGTCGATTAGAACGAATGGAAAGCCGCTGAATTTCATGCTTAATATTTCTTCGTTATACTGTCCTTCGTCAACCGGGAAAATAAGCAGCCCTTCAACGCCAATATCCATAAATAGCTTTATGGCTTCCTTTTCTTTTTCCAATACTCCGCCAGTCAATTGAATGACCGATCGGTATCCCTTTTCCAGCAAGCCTTTTTGCATCCCATCGATTAATCGGATGGAGAAGTAATCGTCAATGCTAGGCATAATGATCCCAATTAACCGATCCCTCAAACCTTCCTGCTGTTGACCTTGAACGGGTACCAACGGACGGCTGGATTCCGGCAATTCCGGCTTAGTTTTGTTGACGAAGCTTCCTCTTCCCGGAACCCGAATAATGGCACCCTCATTCGACAAACCAGCCAATGCGTTCACAACTGTAATTTTACTCACGTTAAAGAGCTCCATGAGCTCCTTCTCTGTAGGGATACGGTCACCCTGCTTCAGGCCCGAGGATAGTATAAGCTCTTTAATATAATCTTGAATTTGCTGATACAATGGCATGCGCTCATTTTTCATGTTCTCACCAAAAATTCTGTATATTTGTTATGTTATATATAATATATGTTTTGCTTGATTTTTTCAATAGCTTCCAGCTTTCCTTGTGAAAATACTCGTCTTTAGCTAATAAGAGAGGACAACCGCAGTATCCGGCGTCCTCTCCATTTCGCTTCTATCGTTAGACTATGGTTTAGCAGGCAAGCCATTCGCACTGCGGATTAACGAGAAATATTGATCAGCGCGGACAGCCTCGTACTCCGGACCAAGCTTCGCTTGAAGCTCTGCAATGTCCGAAGGCGTCAAGCTCCAAGCGAGCAAGCCCAAGGAGATGAACATTGGGGACTTGCCATCCCATTTCGCTTTGGCTTCTGTCAGAATCCGCTCGCCATCCCCCACTGTGCTGATGCCTTGAATCGTAGAGACTGGAAGCTTGCCGTCAATAATCTCTACGCCATGACGATCCTCCCAGCTTAGGAACATCCCAGCAGGCTTATATTCCTTTATATAAGCAGCCGCATGAGCCTCACTCAGAGGTACATTCTCGCTGTTCACACGATTCAGCACGTAAGGAATCGTCATGCCTGTCTTTTCCATGTACGAATTAGATTGCTTTAAGAAATCGGCAAATGATTTCGCTGGCCATGCATTCGGATAAAAGTATCCCGCTCCTGAAGGCCCGGCGATGAGCAGATCATTTTTCGTAGCGGTCTGCCTATAGTAATTCAGCATCGCAGGCGCACCATCATAGAGCAATGGACTAGATGTCCAGTTCAGCGGAACGACGCCTCGGCTCGGATCATCCCAAAGGATCCTCATTCTATGCTGATTATACTGGAAGTTGTCGCCTTCGCTGAACGTATACGTCACGTATATCTTGTTTTCCAGCTTTGGCGCCTTTACCGAATTATCTTTAAAGGCTTGCGCTTTCGTTCCCGAGAACACGGTAAGGTTGCTAAACCAATCGGCCGCAAGCACATAAACGCCGTAATTCGACGTAATCTCAACCCCGCTGAACTCGCCGTCCGTATCATTGCTGAACCAGCCTAGGTAAGGCGTTCCCGGCTTTACGCCTGCAAGAATTTTTTGGAACAGCTCCTTCTCTTCCGGTACGTTGGAATCCAGCCAGAAAACCATCGCTTTGTTCGCGACCGCATAATCCCGCAGGTAACCATACGGTTCCTTCTGCTCAGAGGATACAGGCTGAACATTGCCCGCGGACACTTTATATTGGTTCCACATATCAATGGAAGCCGTTAGCTGCTTTGTACCAGCAGGCGGGGTGAATTTGTATATAAAATAACGGCCATTATCAGCGAATCGATGTCCACCGTCACCAGCTGAAACCTGCGAGCTCTGACGATCATACAGGAACGCCTCTTCTTCCGGTGTTCCCGGAATGAATGTCGCAATGGTTTGCCCATCTGCTTTAACCGTCACCTGATGTACCGCGCTCCCCCAGCCATCTTGCGTATACGCATCATCAAATCGGAGATAGACGTCTGATTTGCCAAGACTAGCGCTTAGATCAAGCTCGTATATCTCTCTATTCCCACCATCACGCTCCTGCGTCTTATCTTCGGCAAGGACAGTGAATAAATCGCCTTGATTCTCAGGAAGCCTGATTGAGGTTTCGGGGCTAAGACCTACAAGCATTTTATGCGTCGTTTGGCTCCATAGATTGTCATATTGCCAAGTATAGGCGTCCAATCTATCCTTGAATCTTCCTTGCAGATCCTCCACAACCTTCAAGTTGTAAGGCGCAGCCTTCAGCTTCTCCGCGAGCTCAGGGCTTACGACCACGGCTCCCTTTACCCCCGCGAGCGTCGTCGCAACATTAACAGAGTCTGGAACTTTGGGATCATAGATAACCATTCCGTTGATTTCCTTCTTATACGTACGGACAATTTGCCAATAATCGTCTCTAACCTTGTACGTGACATCCAGATCATTCAGCCAGGTGAATTTCCCTTCCTCTTTGTTCTCCAACAAATAAATGCGCGGCTCTGCTCGGTTTACAAGACCTTGTAAGGTCGCCATCATAATCTTTATATCACCGGGCGCATCATAAATATCTGCCACATCCAGATGCTTAATTTTTGAGAATTGGGGCAAAGCTTGCTTCTCTGGCCAAGCAATCGTACTCGCTTGCGGCTGCGGTTTGGATTCGGCAGCAGATGCCCCTAAAGACATGGAAAGCGTACAGACAATAGCGACTCCTATTACGGTTAGCTTACGCAACATGTTCTACACCTCGGTTTAGTTGTTTTTTGGGAGGATAGCTTTCCGACATCCGCCTAAACTCTCGCCCCTTTCCGCGCAGTGTTGTCTTGCTTCCTCACTAATATATATTTATTATATTCATAATGGTATTACAACTACTTCGACAAAAGTTCCTATGCTATGACATCAATATGATTCTCTTGTTGCACTTTTTAGCATTTGCGTTAGTTATTCTCGCCTATAAGGTCTGAATCCCATTAGAAACAACGTTTTTCCTATTATGTAAGCGCTTGAAAAACAAGTTGTAATCTTCTAATGCTTTAGTTCTATCCTCTGAACAAAAGAAAAACCTCTGCGGCTACAAACGATCTTGTAGCGGCAGAGGTATTATTTGTTATATAGAACTGAAATGCTAATTAAAAGTTGAATACGAAGTCATCATCGTTCAGTGGCTCAACATGAATCGTGCGTACGTAGCCGTTTCCTTTTTTGGAGAAGAAATCATGCTGCTTAGTATGCGTGCTAATTCCGTTGAACACGATCGGGTTAACCGGCTCCTCCGGGAAGTGCGGCTCCATGCCGAGGTTCATCAGCGCTTTGTTCGCATTGTAGCGGACGTATACATTCACTTCCTCAGCGAGGCCGAGTGGCGCGTACAAATGCTCCGTGTACACGATTTCGTTCTCGTACAGCTCATTCAGGAGCGCGTACACCTCAATTTGAAGCTGCTCTTGCTCTTCCTGGCTAAACGTAGCAAACAGCTCCTGTGCAAGAACACCGACGTACAAGCCATGGATACTCTCATCGCGTAGAATCAAATCGATGATTTCGCCGCTGCTCGTCATTTTGCCTTGTCCAGCTAAGTAAAGCGGATAGAAGAAGCCGCTGTAGAACAGGTAGCTTTCTAGGAACACAGACGCAGCCATTGCTTTGTATAGCTCTTTAGGTCCCGTAATATTCGAATACCAAGAAGAAATAAGGTTCGCTTTCTTCTGCAGCTGCTCATTGCTTTCTACCCATAAGAAGATCTCATCAATCTCCTCGCCTGATGCTAAGGTCGTGAAAATGCTGCTGTATGACTTGGCGTGGATTTGCTCCATCATGGACATGAATGAGAGCACAGCTTTGCGCTGCAGACCGTCTACATGCTCCAGAATCTTCGGCATGCCGATACCGCCTTGAATCGTATCCAGCAATGTTAGACCGCCAAGCACGTTTTTGTATAGCGTGCGCTCAGCGTCTGTCATTTCCATCCAATCCATTTTATCGTCCGACAACGGAATTTCTTCATCCGTCCAAAATTGCATTACGTTTTGCTGCCAGAATGTTAACGTAAAATCATCATCCGGGCGGTTCCAGTTTACTGCTTTCATTTGATAAGCTCCTTCTTTGCTACGTAAGCATCAATTAAAATAGAACTTAAACAGCACAGCTCGTGCATTCCTCAACGGAAAGCCGCTTCGTTCTTGTGTAATAGAGAGATTTGAGCCCTTTTTGCGCAGCATAAACATAGAAACGCGCCAGCTCCCGAGTCGTCACATTGCTGTTTACATGAAGCACGGACGATATGCCTTGGTCAATATGCTGCCCAATTTCGGCAATGAGATCAATCAGTTTGAACTGATCGATATTATAGGCGGATTTGTAATAGAAATAGTTTTCTTGTGCCAAATATGGCATCGGGTAATACGTAGTCGAGTTCGCATAAGTACGCGTTTCGATATGCTCAACGATCGGCATAACGCTAGAAGTGGCGTTCTGGATATACGAGATGCTTTGAGTTGGTGCAATTGCAAGGCGGTAAGCATGGTATAAGCCGTGCTCTTGTACTTTAGCCTTTAGTGCAGCCCAATCCTCCGGCGACGGAATTTCCATGCCTTCGAACAATTGTTTAACGCGATCCGTTTTGGGACGGTAATCAGTCTCTACATAACGCGTGAAATAGGTACCCTTCGCGTACTCGGAGCGCTCGAAATCCTTGAACGTAATACCGCGTTCTTTCGCGATCTCCATGCTTTGCTCCAGTGAATAGTAGTTCATCATCATAAAGAATACGCCGGCAAAATCCTTCGCTTCTTCACTTTCGTAAGCAATTTTGTTTTTGGCGAGATAACCGTTCAGATTCATCGCGCCAAGACCGACGGAATGAAGCTCTTCATTCGCTTTGCGAACGCCCGGTGCGTTGTCAATATTGGACAAATCGCTGACTGTCGTCAAAGCTTCAATGCCAACATGTACGGATTCTTTAATTTTTTTATGCTCCATTACGTTCACGATGTTCAGCGATGCCAAGTTACAGCTAATATCGCGTTGAATGACGTCTTCAAAACCGTAATCCTTTATTTCTGAAGTTTCCTGCAATTGGAAGATCTCCGTGCACAGGTTGGACATTTTGATCGAACCGATATCCTTGAGCGCATGCACGCTGTTGGCGTTGGATTTGTTCATAATGTATGGGTAGCCTGATTCTAGCTGAATCGAAGCGATTTTGGTCAGCATATCGCGTGCATTCATAACCTTTTTACGTGTGACAAGCTCATTGGCGAGCAATTCTTCGTACATCTCGTCCATATCCATGTCGTCAAGATGCTTGCCGTATGCTTTCTGTACGGAATGCGGGCCGAATACGAATAGCGGTTTGTTCTGAGCAGCAAGCTCATAAAATTTGTTCGGGATGATCAGGCCGATAGACAGCGTTTTGATACGCGCCTTTTCGTCAGCGTTGATCTTCTTGCAATCCAAGAACTCAATGATGTCCCAGCCGAAAATATTGTAGTAGCCGGCGCCCGAGCCTTTACGTTGACCCATTTGGTCCGCATAAGAGAATGCATCCTCCATTAGCTTCAGGACGGGCATAATGCCTTTCGCAGCACCTTCTACGCCTTTGATCGGTTCACCGCGTCCACGAAGTTTCGAGAGGTTAACAGCAACGCCTCCTCCGATTTTGGAGAGCTGCATGCAAGTGCCTAGCACGTAGTTGATAGAGTTAAGGGAGTCATCCATTTCGAGCAGGAAGCAGGAAACCATCTCGCCGCGGCGGCTTTTGCCTGCATTCAGGAAGGTTGGCGTTGCTGGCTGCAAGCGCTGGTCAATCATCGCTTCAGCAATTCGAAGTGCTCTAGCTGCGTCGCCTTCGCCAAGATGCAAGGCAACAATCGCTACGCGATCGGAGTATTGTTCCAAATATTGCAATTTATTGTTAGTCTTCATCGCGTAATCCTTGTAGAACTTCGATGCCGCCATGTAGGACTGGAATTCAAAGCCGCTGCTCGCTGTCAGCGTAAATACGGCCTCAACCTGCTCATGTGTATATTTTTCATATACATTATCGTAATAATCGTTCTCGATTAAGTAGTCTAGCTTATGTTTGAGGGAGTCGAACTTCACGCTCTTCTCAGCCACTTCTTCCATAAATGCCGCGACAGCCTCTTTATCCTTCTCAAGCTGATAGAATCCGTCCGCTCCGCGCTGCATCAATTCGTTATTCAATTCAATATGCTTCAATGGTTCGCACCCTTTCGACAAAATGTTGCGTATCTTGATTCGTGCCTGACAACTCAAACTTCAAAATCACGGGGACAGCATACTTTTGGGAGATCGTGTCCGCGCTTTTAGCGAATCCGCTTCCCCAGTTCCGGTTGCCGCTGGCAGAAACGCCGCGAAGCATGTCCGCGTTGTTCTCCAGAAACGAAGTGACCTTCTCCGGCACCTGGCCAAACCCTGTTGTATACGTGACCAGCACGAACGGTTCGTCCACTGCTGCCTTCTCGTCAATAGGCACCGCCCGCATATTCAATTTTTTGATGAAACGCTTGACGTTACCTGTTTTGGAATCATAGACAACTAGCATAACACGTTCGCTCCCCTACTGAATTCAAGCAATCAAAAAGCGCTTCCGACTAGCAAATCCGTCAGCTGCGCCAGTTCAAGGTTTACCACTGGTAATCATTGAAAGCACCAATCCACATCAATATGTAGTTGATGTTTTTGATTCTACATCAATATATAGGAGTAGTCAATGAAAATTATGGAGAAAATATTAATCTACTTTTTTGTCGCACTCGACTATTTTAACAGATGAGGATATGATGGGATAGTGACATTTTATTGCTATTTAGGAGGCGCGCATGAACATGAAAACCGACGCAGAACACATACGGGAAACGATAGACAAGCTGTTCAAAGATGCGGGCTATACCGTGCCTGAGCTGCTTATTTACATCGAAACACTCGAGAAAAACCACGAACAGCTGGCCCTTCAAATGAACAAAATGAAGCTTGATTCCGTGCGCAAAGCATCAGCCTCCGCAGGCATGAACAGCCGGTTGAAAGATGCGCTTCGTGAATAATCATCAACGCGAGACACAAGATCTAGCCATATACAAGACTGCGAATCGAATAAATCGATAGCACTTCTCGTTCACTAGTCTCCCACTGATAAAATATTACAATCAGCTTCATAATCTGATAGAATCCGACTTCTAATACTATATGTAGATAAGATTGAATGGCAACCCGCTCGCATGCCCAACTTCGTCCAGCAAGCTAGCCGGTCGCCACCTCCAATTAGCTAACGCTTCTGTCTGCTCCCCGGGGCATTCGGCATTCGCTTCTCCTCCTCTGGGAGCGAACAGCCGTCTGCGACAAAGTTGCCCCGTGCCAGCCTGCTGTCAATAAGATCGATAATCTGCTGCAAGGAAGCAACCTGCTGCTCAATTTTACGCTTATGGCTTTGAATTAAGTCGAACACCTCCGGTGAAGTCTGGAGCGCATCGTTCCTCGCTAGATCTAGATAAGGCTTCATCTCGTCTAATGACATTCCTGTTTTTTTCAAGCAAGTGATGATCTTCATCGTTTCCACGTCTTCAACCTGGTAAATACGATGCCGGTTTGCCTTGCGTTCCGCTCGCGGCAGCAAACCAATTTTCTCATAATAACGAATGGTGTCCTCGGATAAACCAGCCTGCTCTGAAGTTTCCTTAATGGTCATCCCTATTGATCCCGTCATGCAGTAAGCCCCCTTCCTATAACAATCCATCCATTATACAACTTGGAGTGAACGCCAGGTCAACAGATGTCGACAAAAGCTCCTATACCGCGAACTACTTCCAAATAAAGATATATTCCTCCAAAATAATCGCTTGACTTGGAGTCGACTCCAAATTATATAGTGGTCTCATCCGTCAGACACATCCGGAGTGAACATGATAATTGGAGGTTAGCCATGAAAAACGAATCAAATTCTCGAACGGCAATCATAACTGGCGCAAGCAACGGAATAGGACTAGCATTGACCTGCACATTGGTGAAGGAAGGCTGGCATGTCATCGCGCTCATACGTTCTGACTTCCCAAAGGATGACGTGCTGCATGAAGCCATAATTTCGAAGCGGCTTCGCGTCTACAGAGCTGACCTTTCAGACTTTGCAAGCCTGCGGGCTGCATTGCATTTAGTTAAAGCAGCTGAACAGAAGGCAGATCTTCTCTTCAATAATGCCGGTGGGAGCATCAATGAACTGCGTTTCTCCAAACAAGGCCGAGAGCTGCATTACGAACTGCAAACCGTAGCCCCTTATGTGATATTGATGGAGCTGAAACAACTCTTACTGAATGGTTCATTAAAAACCGTAATCAACACATCAACCAACGCATTTAAGTTTATCAAACATTTTGATTCAGAAAGGCTTGAGCACCCGACCGAGTTTACGAAGCTGTTTGGCCCCTACGCGGCTTCCAAGCTAGCACTCTCATTGTGGACACGAGAACTCGCTCCCGAGCTCGCTAACGAAGGCATAAAGCTTTTAAGCGTGGACCCAGGAGGGAACAATACGATTCGCAAAGGTAAAAGCTCCGGTATTCCCTTTTATTTGAAGCCGATCATCAAATTGTTCTTCCCGCATCCAAGCAAAGGTGCAGAGCTTCTTTATAATGGAGCATTAGCAGCTGAGTATGCGGCATCAGGAGACTTTTTAATAAATGGTAAGGTAACCCCGCTCAGATTCACCGAGCAAAGCCATAAGGTTCTTGCGAGAGTAAACACCATCTATATGAAGGAATTCAAGTGAAGCAACGTGCAGCATAGCCGATTCAGGCAATCGTTGCATACGCAATGAAAGATGAATAACGCGAAACAAGGACAATTCCACAAGATACGCTATCTTGTAGAATTGCCCTTTTTTTCATTGCTGATGCTATCGTTATTTGACAGCCGCGAAAAAAAGACGCTCGGAATCACTGTCTGCCGGTTTAAGCTCGAAATCGGCATATCGGTCCACCGTCTGAAAGCCCGCTCGGCGCAAGGCAGCCTCGATCCAATCAGGATCGTAAGCTCGCTGCACGTGAGACTCCTCGAAACGCTGGAACGCTGAATCCCGGTCGCGCGAGAAAATGGTCAAATGATGCTCGATCTCGCAGCGCTCCGCCTCAAAATCACAGGTCCATATGTAGGCCACATCCCGTTCGTCTAAAACAAAAGGCTGCTCTTCCGAATAACGAATGAGCTGCTTAGGGGGATGCATATCGAAGAGGAAGCTCCCTCCGTCCCGCAAGCCAAGGTAGGTTGCACGGAAAGCAGCTTCAATATCGGCTTCTTCGGTTAAGTAATTCAAACAATCACAAAACGATATTACCGCATCTACCGGCTCCTGAAGCTCCCATTCCCTCATGTCCTGCTGCAGCCACCTAAGTGAACCTGTACGCGGCCTAGCGACGAGCTGAGGGGGCTCATCCCATTTGCTGCGTGCAACCGCGAGCATGTCGGATGATAAATCAATGCCGTACACATGAAAGCCCGAACGTGCCAGCGGGATAGAGATGCTGCCGGTACCGCAGCCTAGGTCAACAACAGTTGCAGGCATTCCGTAACGCGACCAGCCGGCTCTTGCGAAGCCAAGCCAATCTGCGTAGGGCATATCCTCCATGAGCTGGTCATATACGGTAGCAAACTGACCGTATGAGCTTGTCATTGCCCGTCAGCTCCTTCAGCCTCGCTGTTTGGAGCATCGGCATTCTCTTCTGGGACCGCAGGTGATTGGTCAGCCAAATAAGTCCAGCTGCCTTTTTGCGTAACGAGTCTTTCTCGCATGAGCTTGCCGACGGCACGTTTGAATGCGCCTTTGCTGATCCCGAATTTTTGTTTAATGATGTCTGCATCGGTTTGGTCGGAATACGGCATACCGCCGCCCGGCCGCTCCTTCATGAATGCCAAGATGCGATCGGCATCCTCTATCCGGCCAACCTCTTTACGCTGCGCCATGGATAGATTCGCTCTGCCATCCTCGCGAATAAAGGTTATTCGCGCGCTAACACGTTCGCCAAGCCGCAGCGGACGAATGCGTTCAGCACTAGGAATTAAGCCGTAGACGCCAAAGCCGACTACGCCTCCATCGATCATAACGAAGGAACCAAGCTGCAGCGTTTTCGTTACCCAGCCCTCAACCCATTGATTATTCCAGCTGTCAGGAGCAGGAAATACAAGCTCCGACAGCTCTTCCTCAAACGCGATTTTGGCCACCAGCCTGCCGATCTTGTCATGCTTCATCACAACAAATACTTCGTCCCCTGGAAGAGGGCGGTATTCAATGCTCTCTGGCAGCTCTGAGAGAGGAAGCAGCAATTGCCTGCCAAGGCCCATTTCAAGAAAACATCCAAGTCTCGGATGAACATCCGCAACTTGAAGGCGCGCTAGCTCGCCCAGCTGAAGCAGCGGCTTCTTCATCGTTGCCGCTAAGCGATCCTCTGAATCAAAAAACAAAAAAACTTCAACTTGATCGCCGATTTTGGGCTTCGAGCCAACTAGCTCGGTATAGTGCATAAGCACATCCGACTCTCCATTGCTCAGAAAATAACCATAAGGCGATACTTCTCGGTCAACCCTAAGCGTTTCGGTCGTACCGGCTACAAAACTCATGCGAACTCCACAACCTTCGCATCGGACCAAAGCCGCTCGATATTGTAATATTCACGCTCATCACGGTGGAATACGTGTACAATCACGTCTCCGAGATCAATGAGCACCCATCTTGCCGAGTCCATGCCTTCAACACCGCGAACACGCGTGCCGTTTTTCTCTGCCTGCTTGCGGATCTCTGTCGCAATAGCCTGTACCTGCGTATCTGAATTACCGCTGCAGATAACGAAGTAATCCGCTACCAAAGAAACCTCTTTTAAATTTAAAGCAACGACCTTAACCGCTTTTTTATCTTCTGCCGCCGCGACTGTAATTTGAAGCAATTCATCTGAATGTACCGCCATCGTATATCCTCCTCTAACCTATTATTCTAATAAACCATTTCTCGCTTCAACGGTTAGCGGAAAGATCCGTTTCCCCTTCTGAATCAAGAAGGAAATCGTTGAGTTAAAGCCAGCTAGCAAGGCTTCATCCAAAAACTGCTCGCTCAGCCTGCGAATATCGTTCACACCAGGGAAATCACGTCCAGGCTCCATATAATCAGCCAGACAAACAATTTTCTCCAGCTTAGTCATGCCCCGACGCCCTGAGGTATGATACCGGATGGCATCCAACACTTCTGCATCCGTAACACCGTATTCGTGCTCAGCGATCCAAGCGCCAACAGGGGCATGCCATAATTCCTTATCGTAATAGAGCAGCTCAGCAGGAAGCGACCGCTCCTGTATCACCTGTTTCATTCGCTCGGTTGGCCAGTACTTGGCTACGTCGTGCAGAATGGCAGCGAGCTCAGAGCGTACGGGGTCTTCGCCGAAACGCTCCGCAAGAACGATCGCCGTATCCATCACGCCCTGTGTATGGAGCCATCTTCGCTCCGGCATCTCTGCTTTTACCTTTTCGATCATTTGCTCACGATTCATACAGCATGTGCCTCCTCATGTAGCTATTCACCAAATCAGGTACAAGATATCGTGCCGAATGTCCGCTATCCAGCTTGCTGCGAATCATTGTCGAAGAAATATCAATCGCAGGCATCGGAATTAGCATAACCCGCTCCTGCAAATAGTTCGGCAAAGCCGCAAGCTGGATAGGTGTTCCGGGACGCTCCAGACCGATGAAGGAAACCTTGGCTGCCAGCTGTTCAATCTTATGCCACTCTGGGAGGTCATTAATGCGATCCGATCCGATAATATAGGCGAAAGAATCATTGGGATTTTGCTTCTGAAGTTCCAGAGCCGTATCATAGGAGTAGCTGATTCCCCCCCGCTTCAGCTCTATATCGAGCACGCGGAAAGCGGGGTTGCTACGTGTCGCTTCGCACACCATCTCGAAGCGATGCAATCCGCTTACTCCTGGCTCATTTGCTTTGAGAGGAGGACCGTAAGACGGAATAAACCATACCTCTTGCAGGCCGCATAGCTCACGCGCCGTTTCCGCCGCAATCAAGTGCCCGATATGGATGGGATCAAAGGTGCCCCCCATAATGCCAATCTTACTCATTCTGCGAACGCCTCCCTGAATTAAAGCACATGCGGAGCTGCCGCTTTCGGTAGCCAAGCCCGGTAAGGAAACTAGTCCCTCCGCTCAGCCAAGCTCCGAACGGTCAAGCGGATTTATTTGCGGGCTGCGCTCGGCAGCTCAATTTGTTTATTGTCTTTAGATTCTTTGTATAGAACAATCGTCTTGCCGATGACCTGTACAAGCTCGGCTTTGGCTGCAGCCGCGACTTCAGCTCCAATTTCTTTTGGATCGTCCAAGCAGTTGTTCAGCACGGAAACCTTAATAAGCTCCCGAGATTCGATTGCTTCTTCGATATGACGAACCAGATGATCGTTTGTACCGCCTTTACCTACTTGGAAGATAGGAGTCAGGTGATGAGCGAGTGATCTTAAATAACGTTTTTGTTTGCCTGTAAGCATGTGAATAGTTCCTTCTTTCATCTCGATGTTTCATCTATTTAATACGTAATAATAATTATAATTGAAAAAATGAATGACAGGTTATTGCTGCAGGGAGGCGAGCACCGTCTCCCGCATAGCCGCTGCCGGAGCAGGCTGGCCAGTCCAATACTCGAATGCATAAGCGCCTTGATAAATAAACATGCCGAGTCCGCCATGTATGCGGCAGCCGCGCTGCTCGGCTTCCAGCAGAAACTTGGTTTTTAAAGGATTATAAATCAAATCGCTTGCGACAGCATCCTGCTTCAGCCAGCTTGCATTAACCGGAGTCTCCTCGGTATTCGGAAACATACCGACGGATGTCGTGTTGATGACAATATCTGCCTCCTCGCAAGCGGTCTGAAGCTCATTATGCGTAATCGCGATTATATCTGCTGCATCTTGCAAAGAAACGGCTAGTTCCTGTGCCCGCTCAAGAGAGCGGTTGGAAATAGTAATGCGAGCGGGACGCTCATTCGCTAACGCATACACGATTCCGCGGGAAGCCCCACCCGCTCCAATGACAACGATGCGCTTGCCAGCCAATTCGCGTTCCGCTTCTTCCTTTAATGAACGGACATAACCGATTCCGTCCGTATTATAGCCGATAAGGCGTCCTTCTTCGTTTACGATCGTGTTTACCGCGCCAATCGCTTGCGCGCTGGCATCGATTTCATCAAGCACGGACATGATATCCAGCTTATGCGGAATAGTCACGTTCACGCCGCGAATTCCCATTGCGCGCACGCCTGCAGCAAAATCCGCAATTCGATCAGACGTAACATGAAATGCCGTATATACGCCGTTAATTCCCGTTTCCCGAAAGGCACGGTTCATCATGATCGGTGATTTCGAATGCCGGATCGGATTGCCGATTACGCCGAACAAGAGGGTATTGCTGTCAATCTGATTTCCTGCGCCCGCGTTCGTCACAGTAAATTCCCTCCCAGAGGCATGGTTAGACTAAATCATTGAATCACGGAGCATGACCTTAACGCCCTTTGGCGCATAAATATCAATAACAGCCCCGCCAGTTCCATTCACTTGAATCCAGCCAAGGCCAGAAATGAACACATCCTTGTTAACGCCTCGTTTGACACGCAGCGAATGCCTCGTCCAAGCTGGAATCGTCTCAAGCTCTTCAAGTGTAGGTCCGCCAAGCAATTGACCGCGGTGATCCGCATAAAGCTCGTCCGCCCGCTCCAGCTTCGTCCGGTGCATATTGAGCGCATTAGACACGTAGAAAGTGAAGGATTGTCGATCTCCCTCGACGAAATCAAAACGGACAAGACTGCCAATAAACAGCGACTGGCCAGAATTCAATTGATAGACGAGCGGCTTAATCGGCTTGTCCGGCAATAGCGAGCCAAGAAAGCTGCGCGGCACAACCTCAGTCATACGCGTCGTGTATACGATACCTGGTGTATCGATAATCGCTTTCCCATCCTCGAGCGGGATATGAACGGCATCAAGCGTCGTTCCCGGGTAACGGGAAGTGGTCAACTCGCGCTCCATATCGCTGTAGTCTCTAATAAGCCGATTAATGAGCGTTGATTTGCCTACATTAGTCGCGCCGACCACATACACATCGCGGCCGTTCCGATACTGCTCGAGCGCTTCAATAACACGTTCGAAGCCCATATTGCGTTTCGCGCTGCATAGCACGACGTCTACGGTCCGCAGGCCCTCTTCCTTCGCTTGCTTCTGAACCCAGTTCCGCAACCGATTGACATTCATCGCTTTCGGAAGCAAGTCAATTTTGTTCACGACAAGCAGTACCGGGTTGTTGCCCACGAATCGCTGCAATCCCGAGATTAAGCTGCCTTCGAAGTCATATAAATCGACAATATGCACCACAAGGCTATCCGTGTTTCCGATGCTGCCCAGCAGCCTTAAGAAGTCATCCTGATCTACCGCTACGGATGAAGCTTCATTATAATTGCGAATCCGGAAGCATCTTTGGCATATAACCGGCTCCCTGCCGATTGCCGCTTCCGGCAAATAACCAGGCAAATCGACACTTTTCGTTTGCAGCGCTACACCGCAGCCTGCACATGAACCGGATGCCTGACTAAGCTGTTGTTCCATCACTTCTTTTCCCCCTCATACCATAACCCTTTTTTCCTTAAACGTACCAAAGCAAACCGTTCAATCTGGCGGTTCACTCGCGTCATGATGCCCTCATCGGCAGGTGCAATTGGCAATACCAGAATGGTATACAGTCCCATTCTGTTGCCGCCAAGCACATCCGTCAGCATTTGATCGCCAATAACGACAGTATGCTCAACTGATAAGCCGAGCACACCTAGCGCTTTCTTGAACGCTTTGCCGGCAGGCTTGCGTGCTGCGTGAATATACGGAATATTCAACGGTGCCGCAAACTTTCCAACGCGGGTTTCATTGTTATTCGACACGATAACAACCTGGAAGCCACGCGAGCGAACATAATCAAGCCACTGCACAAGCTCAGGCGTAGCTAACGCCTCCTTGGCACCGACGAGCGTATTATCCAAATCCGTAATGATGCCGCGAACGCCTCTTGCATGCAGCTCATCTAAATTAATTTCATAAACTGTATTAACGCGCATATGCGGCAACAGCCGTTCAAACATAATGGATTCCCTCTGCTTTCTGCCTGCTATCTTACGAAACTATACCATACAAACCAAATTTGTTGCAAAAAAATACCGCTGCCAATTTCTCAGGCAGACGGTATTTGTACAAATAAAATGATCGCTCTCGGTTGATTATCCCGAATATTCCCAGCAAGTGGGAGGACGCTTCCAATCCGTCTTTGCTGCCTAACCAAATTATTTCAATTGATCGATCAGAGATCGTACTTTGATGACGAATCGATCAGCATCTTCCGTGGATGCCATGGCGGGACTGTACTTCGCCTGCTCAAACCCGTCCAGAACTGCCTTGAAATCCTCACGAAGCCGTTTCCTGCTTTGCGACCACCGGATGACCGCTTCTCTTAACGTCTCATGCTCTTCGCGCTCCATGCCTCGCTTTTTGCAAATTCGAAGCAGTCTATGTGTCTCAATAACAATCCGATCATTAGACGTATAAGAGCCATGACGAATCTTTCTCCATGCTAACACAAGCTTTTGGCGACGCATATAGAGCCACGTGACCGCTGCAATCGCGATGAGAGAGAAAGCGCTCCACAGCCATGCCTTCGAATTGGACGAAGTCTCCGATTCGGCAACCGCGGCAGCATCCGTTTCTTCTGTATCCGTTTCAGGCAAAATAGCGTCCTCTTCAACAGGCATCGTATAAGGAAAGCTAAAGCCGGAAGTAGCCTCGAATGGGATCCAGCCGAATCCGTCGAAATAAATTTCAACCCATGAATGGGCATCGGAGTTGCGAACCGTATAAGTGCCTGCACCGCTCGGATTTACATTCTCACCCATAAATTCGCCCGGAGGCCCGTACTCGCTAACAGGAAGCACGCCTGGCGCGAACCCCTTCACCCATCTGGTCGGCAAATCCAAGCTCCGTGCCATAACAGCCATCGCGCTTGAGAAATAATCGCAGTAGCCTTCTTTCAGTTCAAACAAAAACTGGTCCACAAAATCAAGAGAAGCGCCGGTAAGCTTCGATTGATCCGGCAAGTTATTGTAATTGTAATTCAGCCTTAAATACGCTTCCAGCAGTTTCGCGCGATCATAATCATTCGCTGCCTCTGCTGTTATATCCTTCGCGAGCTGCTTGACTCGCTCTGGCAGCGTATCAGGAAGCTGCAAATAATAAGCATTTCGGGACGCATCCGCTTCATTCGTCCATCCCGCTTCCGCATTCCGCAGCAATTCTTCGTCGAGAACAGGCACGGAAGACGTAACGGAATAGGTTTGCGGATATTTGCGGTTTTTCATGGACCAATTCAATAATCGAAGCTCGCCGGAGTTCGCTTCCCAGCGCAGCCCTGAAGGCAGAGAAGCCTCATCATCGTCCACCCAATTCAAAGTGGTTAACGGAGCAGCGCCGAACAGGACCGGATAAACATCCTTGCGAACCATCGTCACGATTTGATCAATCTTCGTAATTCCCGCAATCGGAGCAGGGTCAAGCGCAGCTAAAGCCGCACCCTTAGAGATCGGAGTTAACGTCTCTCCGGCTTCGACATCCTTCCAGCCGCTTCCGGTATACATGGCTTTTGATTCCCCCCGCCAATAGCTGCGATGAGAGGTCGTTACCGTCATCATTGGTGAATAATCAAACTCGAATCCGCCGCCAAGCTGATCGTCATTACGGCTATAGCCTGAGCTAGCGTTGCCGGTTTTGCTTGGGGTTAGCGATTCCGTGCCTTTATCCCCCAGAAATACTTGTACCTGCTCGCCTTTTGCTTCCTTCCATATGGTATATGGATCCTGAAGGAGCGGAGACAATGACGGCATGTTGAGCCCCACCGTCATCAGTACCGTAAGCACAATCGCGATTGGCAATAAGAGTTGAAGCGGATATTCCGCTAGCTCCTTCCAGCTCGCAGGATGCTCGCGCTCGAGTCTAGCCATATGGCTCGCTACAAGCCATAGTAGGCCAATGAATACAACCATACCCACTTCATCCCAAAGCCAAATGGGAGTAAAAGAATCTCCGATCGTCAGCAGTAAAATGTTGGAGCCAACGAAACCGATCATCCTAAACCGTGTTGTAGTCCATATCCCAAACAATACGTAAAGCAGAAGCAATGCTGCGCTGATCCAAATAAACGGATTCAACTGTACGGCGTGGGCCTGCAGCCACCACACCCAATCCTGCCAGCTCTCCGGTCTTGCGATGAGCCAATCCATCTTGACCAGCCTAGTTGTTATGAAGATCCCCGCAGCTGCTTGAAGCAATAGCTTGGCATACTTAACGCTTGGCGGCAGCAGAACGTCGATCGCTGCGGCAGCGAGGAGGGTAAGATACGCGATCGTAAACGTTTCTTCCCACCAATAGCCTTCGAAAAGCGTAATGGTATTAGATAGAATGATAGCAATAAATATAAATCTAAGCTTATTGAACCAATTCGATGATAAATAGGTGCCGATTGCTTTCATGAATGACTTCATGCGATGCCACTCCCTTCCAATACCGTGGGGAGCTCTTGAAGTTGACGGATTTCGAATACGGGCCAACCGCGCTCGCGCATCACATTCTTCCATGACGTATTGCCGCTAAGCTTATCGACAGCAGATGAAATATGAAGCAAGCATGGCGTCATGCCTTTTCGTGACAGCCACTCCATACTTCTTATCACATCAGCGCCTGTATCAGGTGTAATCACAACGGCAAAGCTGCCAGGCTCAAGAATCGTATCCGCCTGCTGCAGCGAGGAATAAAGCGGCCTTACTGCATCCGCATCCACAAAGGTGAGATGCTTCATCATGATATTCCGCTGTTCAATGCCTGATTTGGGACTAATCATCGTCAGCTTATCGCCAATGGACAGCAAGCCCATTGCTGTATCATCCTTCAAGCCATTCTCAAGCAGAGAAGCCGCAGCCGAAACCGCGAGCTCAAATCGAGTCGCCAGCTCCATCGCATAGCCGCCGGCATATCGGTCAAGGATTACGATTGTACGCGGCAGCGACTCCCGCTCAAAGGCCTTGGATTTCCACTCCCCCGTCTTCGCAGTCGCATTCCAGTGCACGCGGGACAATCGATCACCGTACAAATATTCCCGAACCCCATTGATTTGTGTCGTTTCTTTCGCTGATCGGGATGCAATGGCATGAGAATAAGGACCGCGAATACCTCGCTGAATCCCATTCCATTGCCTTAATGGCACGGTCTGAGGCAGAACATTAAAGATTGTTTCGGTGCCGAATTGACCGGAGTGCTCGAATAATCCGAATACGTCATATGACATGCATTGCGTATGCGTAAATCGGTATTCACCGCGCTGCAGCGGAGGGGTTTGGTAGACTACCTGGCCGCTTCGTTTCCAATTCGGTACGAAAGAAGATTCGAAAGCCAATTTCTGTCCATTATGGCGCTGCATTTGATCTCTCACAATCACATATGGAAGCGGGTAATAGCCTGGAATTTTCATCGAGAGAGTGACATCCAGGGAGCTTCCCGCGGATAAGCTCTGTTCAAGCGCATTCGCGCTGGGAACCGTATAGGTTCTGCTGCCTGTAACTCGGTTAATGCCGCTCCAGCGGCCAAGCACCAAATAGACGAGCAATAGATTCAAAATCATATAGAGCATAAAAGCGGTTTTTCCGCCTTGAAATAAAAAATAAAACAGACTGGTCACATAAATAACGGCAACAAGCTGCCAGCGCAGCTTCTTCGATTTAGCCGCTGCCATCGTTTAACGCTCTAGCCGAACCGGCACCTTGGTGGATTGAATCACCTGATCGATGATATCCTCCGCTTTTAGACCGTTCATTCGGGCTTCCGTGCGAAGCAAGAGTCTATGGGACAGGACAAATGGCGCTAGCTCCTTCACATCGTCAGGCGTTACGAACTGGCGCTGCTGGATATAAGCGCTCGCTTTGGCTGCTCGTGCAAGCGCGAGTGCCGCACGCGGGCTGGCTCCCAGCATCACGTTCGCGTGCTCCCTTGTGCCTCTTATAACGCTAACCAAATATTTGCCGACAGCATCATCGATATGCACCTTGAGCACTTGATCTTGAATATGAATCATGTCTGCTATATCAATCATCGGTTGAATACGGTCTGACGGATGTATTCCTTCATTAGATAACACCATGCGCTGCTCATCGGATTCACTTGGATACCCAAGCGACAGCTTCATCATAAAGCGGTCCAGCTGAGCTTCCGGAAGCGTATACGTTCCTTCGAATTCGATAGGGTTCTGGGTTGCCAGCAGCACGAACGGGCGAGGAAGCTCGTACGTGTCACCGTCCACCGTAACATGTCCCTCTTCCATTGCTTCGAGAAGCGCCGATTGCGTCTTCGTGGTCGCGCGGTTAATCTCATCCGCCAATAGAATGTTCGACATGACCGGGCCAGGCCGGAAAATAAAAGATTCCTGCTTCGGATGATAGATCGAAACACCCGTAATATCAGTTGGCAATAGATCGGGATTGCATTGGATGCGGCGGAACTGTCCGCCGATTGATTTGGCTAGCGCCTTGACGAGCTGGGTCTTCCCCGTGCCGGGCACATCTTCGAGCAAAACATGTCCGCCTGCAATTACCGCGATGAGCAGCCTTTTGATTTCTTCCTCTTTGCCTAAGATACAAGTTTCTAAGTTTCGTAGAATCGTAGCACATAATTGCATGTCTGCAGGACGAATATCCATTCCATTACCTCCCGAAATAACGCTTGTGTTAATGTTCAATACTACTATTTTACAGTACTACCTTTCCACTGCACAAACTTTTTCGCTACAAAAAAAATTGGAAGATCCCACAGGATCCTCCAATTGTTTCATGCTATTCGTTAGCCCTTAGGCCTAACCACCAAAGCCGCCAAAAACGAAAAAATGATCGCTGCCGAAATGCCGGCGCTTGTCACTTTGAATATGCCGGATATGACGCCAATCCAGCCTTGACTATGCAGCTCAGTCAATGCCCCGTGTACAAGCGCGTTGCCGAAGCTCGTTATCGGGACGGTGGCTCCAGCACCAGCGAATTTCACCAGCGGCTCGTACAGGTCAAACCCATCTACTATTGCCCCAATTACGACCAACGTTGACATCGTGTGCGCAGGCGTCAGCTTTAGAACGTCAAACATTAGCTGGCCAAGCACGCAAATAGCTCCGCCTACCACAAAAGCCCAGAAAAAAATCATATCTTCTTAACCCCCTTTTGCGCTGATCGCAACCGCATGCGCGATGCACGGAATGCTCTCGCCCTGCTGGAACGAAAGCGGAGACAGCAAAGCGCCGGTCGCAACGACCAGAATACGTTTTAATTCTCCCTTTTTAATCCGTTTCAGGAGATGCCCGTACGTAACAACCGCAGAACAGCCGCAGCCGCTGCCTCCGGCCTGCACCTTTTGTTTCTGCACGTCATACACCATCAAGCCGCAATCGCTGAACACCGTATCATTCATCGGAACACCATTTTGCAGCAGCAGCTTATTCGCAATCGGATGCCCAACGCCTGCCAAGTCGCCTGTAACGATAAGATCGTAATCACTAGGCGTTCGTCCCGTATCATTAAAGTGAGCTTGGATCGTATCGACAGCTGCAGGGGCCATCGCCGCGCCCATGTTGAACGGATCGGTTATTCCCAAGTCAATCACTTTCCCAATCGTCGCACATTCTACGACCGGGCCATCGCCTTCTGCCGCAACGACAGCTGCACCGGCTCCGGTTACCGTATACTGAGCAGTAGGGGGCTTCTGCGAGCCATATTCAGTCGGATAACGGAATTGCTTCTCCGCAGTACAATTGTGGCTGCAGGTACCTGCAAGCACATGGGTTGCTGATCCCGAATTGACGAACAAGGAAGCAAGCGCCAACGTTTCCATTGAAGTGGAACAGGCACCGAATACGCCGATATACGGTACGCCGAGTGAGCGTGCCGCGAAGCTGTTGCTAATAATTTGGTTCATTAAATCTCCGCCGATATAGAATTGAAGCTGGTCGCGCTGTATGCCCGCATTTTGAATCGCGAATTCAGATGCTTGCTCAAGCAGAAGCCGCTCAGCCTTCTCCCAGCTTTTCTGCTGCATATCGAGTTCAGGATGTACGAGGTCGAAATCCGCTGCAAGCGGCCCGTCACCCTCGTCAGGACCTACAACCGTTGCTTCGCCGATAATAACGGGCCGTTTCTCGAACCACCAGGATTGTTTCCCACGCAGCATATTACTGACCCCCAGTACCAAGTATGAGATGCGCGATACCGACGAAAAATGCAGCTACCGTTCCGTATACAATGACTGATCCCGCGAGCTTGAACATATTGCCGCCAACCCCAAGTACGAGGCCCTCGCTTCGATGCTCCAAGGCTGCAGAGCACATGGAGTTGGCAAAGCCTGTGACAGGAACAGCAGAGCCGGCTCCCGCCCACTGCGCGATTTTGTCATAAACGCCAAGGCTAGTAAGAATAACGGATATCAGAATCAACGTAGCAACAGTCGGATTGCTAGCCGCTTCCTGGCTCATTCCCATCAAATGAACAAACATCTCTTGTATGGCTTGTCCGATCACGCATATTGCTCCTCCAAATACGAAAGCCTTTAAGCAATTTCCCAAAATGGATCTCGGAGGCTCCATCGTTTTCGCAAATGATTGATACTCCTTTGGTGACATCGCCATTTTTTTGTAATGATTGCGGCTCTTGCTTTTAGTAGCCACTGCGCCATCCTCCTTTTCGGTACGGTTTCCCTTGGCGCACTAGCGCAGAGTACCGTAAACACGTTTCTTTCTTCCCATTCATTATTTGTAATAGCAGGAAGCAATATTCCAGCAAAAAAAGGATTGTCCACAGCGCTAGCAAACGCCGGGGACAATCCTTTTTCAAATCCAAATTGCGAACAAAAGAAGAACGAGAAGAACGTATAGAACAAGCATGAGCATTCTCAAATATCGACGATGCCGTTTTTTTGACACGAATGTTTCTCTCCTCATACCGGGCATTTATCTCTAGCATATGCCAAACACCCAGTACCGGAGCAAGTCCTCGCCTCGCAGCTTCAGGAAATTAATCCTCCATTTAATCCTCAATAATCATAACGCCTTTGGCAGCAAGCCGATAAGCTCCGCTGACCACCTCGCCGGATAGAAGCTCAGGACGCGGCTGTGCGCCCAGCTCAACCTCTGCTTCGTCTGCATTATGGTTTAGAACAAATGTATATGCTTTGCCATCTTTGCTTCTGCGTGTAACCTCTACGCCGTTAGGAGTGGCCAGCAGCGGCTCAATGCCTTTATCCTTGCAAATATTTGCGATTAAGGATTGTAGGAAATGCTGATCCGGACTGGAGGCGATATACCATGCCTCGCCTTCGCCGAATTTATTAACGGTCACGACAGGCATGCCTTTGTAGAAATCAGATCCATACTCCGCAACGACCTCAGCGCCTTCGGAATGAATCAAGTCGCATAACAGGCTGCAGGTATACGTTCCGCTAAGAGCGCCATCAACCTTTTTCATTACGATCTGATTCTGTTGCCCTGGCAGCAATGCATCGATTTCTTCGGCCCAAATACCAAGCACCTTACGCAGCTTGCCAGGATAACCGCCCGTTGTAACGAGATCATTCTCATTCACGATACCGCTAAAGAAAGTCGTGATAAAGGTTCCCCCGCGCGCCACGAAAGCTTCAACCTTCTCGGCAAAGCCAGGCTTGATCATATACATAACCGGCGCAATGACCAAATCATATTGATCCAGCTGTTCTTCCACGCTGATCATGTCGGTTTGAACGTTCAGCTCGAACAAAGCGTCATAATATTTATGAACCTCATCCACGTACTTAAGCGCAATGCTCGGTCCGCTCGAGAGCTCAACCGCCCATCGGTTTTCCCAATCGAATACGATCGCTGCTTTGGCGTCAATACGCGAATCCAGCAGCTTGTCTTGGAGCTGCGTCAGCTCGCGTCCAAGCTCCGCGCATTCCCGGAACACGCGAGTATGCTCGTGACCCACATGATCGATAACAGCACCATGGTATTTCTCGCATGCCCCGATCGATCGGCGAAGCTGGAAGAACATGACCGTGTCCGCACCGTGCGCTACAGCTTGGTAGCTCCACAAACGCATAACGCCTGGCCGCTTCAACGCATTATAGGCTTGCCAGTTCTGCTGGCTTGGCGTCTGTTCCATCAGCATAAACGGCTGACCGCTTTTAAGTCCGCGCATTAAGGCATGCGTCATTGCTGTGTAGCTTACCGGCGTATCAATGGAAGGATAATTGTCCCAAGAGATTACGTCCATATGCTTCGCCCATTTGAAATAATCAAGCTCGGGGTATGTTCCCATCAGATTGGTCGTAATTTGAATGTCCGGTGAATATTTGCGAATTTCTTCATATTCAATCAAATAGCAGTCGAGCAGCGCATCCGATTGAAACCTGCGGTAATCCAGCGAGATGCTTTGAAAATTCGTACGGTTGCCGCCCCACTCCTCGCTTAGCGCATTCGGAGGAACAATCTCGTCCCAATCGTAGAACGTATGCCCCCAGAAGCTTGTATACCAAGCTTTATTAAGCTGATCGATCGTGCCGTAACGCTTTTCCAGCCATGCTTGGAACGCCTCCGCGCAGTTGTCGCAATAACAATAGCCGCCATATTCATTGGAAATATGCCAAGCAACAAGAGCAGGATGATCCTTGTAGCGCTCAGCCAGCTTGCCTGCAATAAGCTGAGAGTACTTGCGGTATGCGGGACTGCTTGGGCATGAGTTGTGACGACCGCCGAATTTGCGCTTGCGCCCTTCGTAATCGACCCGAGTTACGTCTGGGTAGCGCTTCGCCATCCACGCAGGATGAGCGCCTGTACTTGTCGCCAGACATACTGCAATACCGTCTCCATGCAAGCGGTCAATGATGCGATCAAGCTCAGTGAAATCATAGGTTTCTTCATTCGGTTGAATCTTTGCCCACGAGAAAACGTTAACCGTTGCCACGTCGATATCCGCCAGCTTGAACATCCGAAGATCCTCAGTCATCGTTTCATCGTCCCACTGCTCGGGATTGTAATCCCCGCCATACCATATTTTTGGAAGTTTATTATGTATCATATTGTTGTCCTTCTCCTCTCAACCTTTGCGTAATAAGAACGCGGGAAGAGAGCCCATGAAATGAGCCCTCCCCTTCCTTGCTATTTTAAACTTATTTGGACCAAAGCGCTACGCGGTCCTTCACCATTTTCGTAAACTCAGCATTTAGTTTGTCTACGCCGGCATCGTCAAGATCTTTCAAGAATGCATCGTAGATTTTGTCGAAGTCCGCTGGTTTAGCAAGAATAGCTTCTGGAATGCGTTTTTTCATAATATCTTGCGTTTTTTGGAAAATAACGTTGGCTTGTGAGCCTGTTTCGAAAGGAAGCGTCCAAGCTGCGCCGTACTTACGCTCCGGGAATGCATCGTCTGCAGGCCACAGATCTTTGTACGTTGTTGCATTGTACTTCGCAAGCGTCTTTTTGTCCTCTTCGGAATAAGCGGTTTGGATTTGCTCTGGGAACGTTGTTGTGTAGTAGTTGCCAGATGGATCCTTTACGCCGTCGCCGTAACGAGCGGACAGCAAGTAGTTGCCAATACCCGTTGTTTTCTTGAATGTGTTGTTGTCATTCGATTTCTGCGCTTGAATATCCTCAGGAATGACACGTTTGCCGTCTACTACATTGTAATGCTTGCCTTCGATACCCCAGTTGACTAGTACTTGACCTTCGTCGGAAGCAAGGTAATCAAGGAACTTGATTAAACGTTCAGGATCTTTAGCATCCTTCGTAATACCAATGCCGTAGCCGGCAATATAACCCGTGCCTTGGAAAGAGTGATCTTGGAACGTGTCATTCAATGTTACAGGGAAACGAGCATAGGTTGCTTTAAAATTGCCTGCAGCTTTCAATGCGTTTTGCGCATCGCCATAATCCCAGTCTTGGTCGATAAGGCCAAGAACGCGGCCAGAAGCGACTTTAGCTTTGTATTGATCGTACTTTTGAACGAAGCTTTCTTTGTCAAGCAAGCCGTTATCGTTCATGTGGTTCAACCAACGGAAGTATTCTCTTTCTTCTGGACGCTGGTAATGCATAATTGCTTCATGTGTCTCTTGGTTTACATAGAACTCGCCATCATCCGGAGCGCCTGTTGCATAGAAAGCAGGGTTCGTTACGGAAATCAGGATTTGCCATTCGCCGCCATTAAGGGACATACCGATTGTCGGTTGGCCGTCTGGCGTCTTCGGGTTTTTCTCAATATAAGCTTTAATTGCTGCTTCGTAATCTTGAACCGTTTTGATTTCTGGGTAACCAGCTGCTTCGAGCACTTGGTGCTGCAGTTGGAAGCCGCCACCTGCTTCGAAATACGTTTGGCCTACACCGCCAGAAGGAAGCGTATAAATCGCATCGTCATCCTCGCTCCAGCGAAGGCGGTTGAAATATTCGCCATACACCTTTTTGATGTTCGGTCCAAACTCTTCAATTAGGGGACGAAGGTCGATCAATGCGCCTGCATCAACCAATTTGCCTGCACTGCCTTTCGGCATAACGAGGTCTGGATACTCATCACTCGCTACCATAAGTGCGAACATCTCTGCATCTGTACCGCCTACAGGAAATTCCTGTTTCAACGTGATGCCTGTTTTTTCCTGAATGAATTTTCCTGTTTCGGATTGCATATCATCCCAGTTGGCATTGATATCGCCGGAAGCTACGCGGATTGTAATCGGTTCTGCCGCTTCGCCCTCGTTTGCAGCATTGGTTGCTCCATTTGTTGAACCTGTGTTCGAGCCGCCTTCATTATTCGAATTGCCACATGCCGTGACGAATACGAATACAAGTGCCAACATCAAGCTTAGTGCCATTTGCATCTTTCTTTTCATTGCTGGAAAGCCTCCCTTTTTTTCTTGAGCGTGATGTACATGTATATAACAGGAAACCTGCTATTACCAAGATTAGCTTTTTACTGCGCCTAATGTCATGCCCTTCACGAAATACTTTTGAAGGAACGGATACACCATGAGAATCGGAATGGTAACCACAATCGTAATCGCCATCTTGATAGATTCCGGCGAAACAGCAGAGATAGCTTGCTGTGCGTTCGGATCGCGGTAGTTGCTGCCCGTTTGCGTCGACAGCAGCACCTTCATCAGCTCATACTGGAGCGTCGTATTCTCAGGACTCCGGTTGTTGAACAGATAAGTGTCAAACCATGAGTTCCAATGGCCAACTGCAATAAACAAAGCGATCGTTGCAAGCACCGGCTGGCAAAGGGGAAGAATAACCTTCCAGAATATCGTCCAGTCGTTTGCGCCGTCGATTTTGGCGGATTCCTGAAGCGCATAAGGAAGTCCGTCAATGTAAGAGCGGACAACGAACACGTTCCACACACTGAGAAGCGCAGGAATGATGTACACGGAGAACGTGCCGATCAAACCTAAGTTTTTCATAAGAAGGAAGCCTGGGATTAATCCGCCTGTGAAATACATCGTAAGAGCGAACGCCACTGACATCCATCTTCTTGCCTGGAAATCAGGACGGCTGAGCGTATAAGCCATCATGGAAGCGGATAATACGCCGATTGCCGTACCGATTACCGTACGCAGCACCGAGTTTTTAAAGCCGACAAGCAGTCCGTCGAAACCGAATATCGTTTCGTAGTTTTTGAGCGTAAATTCACGAGGATATATCGTAATACCGCCCCTTACCGTATCCACAGAATCATTGAATGATATAGCAAGCACGTTAAGAAACGGATATAACGTCACAATGGCAACAATCGTCATAAAAATGTAAATGAAGGTATCGAATACTTTATCGCCTGTATTTCTTCTCATTGTTCCTTGCATATGCGTTTCCTCCTATATGATTGATTCTTTGGTGACTCGTTTGTATATTCCGTTCGCGATAAACACGAGCAGGATGCTGACGACGGAGTTAAATATACCGATTGCCGTACCATACGAATATCGGCTCATTTGAATACCGTACTTGAGCGCATACAGATCGAGCACCTCTGAGTAATCAGATACGAGAGGATTGCCTAGCAAAAATTGCTTTTCGAAGCCTATGCTGACCAAATGCCCAATCGAGAGTATGAATAAAACCATGAAGGTTGTCCGAATGCCCGGAAGCGTAATATGCCACATTTTGCGGAAGCGTCCTGCGCCGTCAACCGTTGAAGCCTCATAAAGCTCTGGATCAATACCTGACATTGCTGCTAGGAAGATAATCGAATTCCAGCCCATCTCTTTCCACAAATCGGACAACGTAACGATGCTCCAGAACCACTCGCCCTTTGCCATGAATTGAATCGGTGAGTCAATAATATTCAAATACATAAGCAATTGATTGACCGCGCCGCCGTCCGTCGACAGCATCTTGGATACAAGCCCCGCAACGACTACCCAGGATACAAAGTGAGGCAAATAGGAAATCGTTTGAACGGAACGCTTGAAGAACTGTCCTCTCATTTCGTTTAACAAGAGTGCGAAAATGACCGGTATCGTAAAGCTGACGACCAACCCCATCGTACTCATTGCCAGCGTATTACGCAAAACGATATAAAACCTCTCATCTTGGAACAGCTCTATGAAATTATCGAGCCCGACCCATTTTTGATTAAAAATGGAATCCTTCGGTTTATAGTTTTGAAAAGCAGTCAACCATCCCCATACCGGCACGTAGCTGAATATGAATATCCAGAGGACGAATGGCAATGACATCAAATACAAATAACGCTGCTGGAATGCTTTGGACCAGAATCGGTTCCTTTTGTTTGTTGAGCTTGTTTGCGTATTACCTTCTGTTAGCGGTTTCATCGCTGTTCCTCCTATTGTTTTTGCTTCGGGCAAAAACATCTTTCGTAAGCAACCTTTTTGTCTGTGTAGCTTACCCTCTCTTATCTGTACTTATCATAAACGATGAGTCCTATTCTCTTGCACCCAGTAAATTCGTTCTAAAATCATATCAAAATAAGCACTTTCAAGCGCTTTCATAACCATTGGTTACTTTGGGCTAAATAAAAACGCCTATATCTATTGCCCCAGCATTGGAGCATCGATATAGACGCAATAAAGAGAAGGATCGGATGTACTAGACTAGACTTCCATGCAGCTATTCTGACTGAGATTTACCTGAAATGCTTTTATAGGAAGAAGGAGAAACACCCTTATATTTTTTGAATTTGCTGTGGAAATAATCAACGTTCGCGTATCCAACCCGTTCAGATACCTGATGAACCTTCAAGCCCTCCTGCAGGAGCTCGATCGCATGCTGAATGCGTACCTGATCCAAATACGTATTAAAATGCTCGCCTGTATAGTTTTTGAACATTTTGCCCAGATAGCCGCTATTGTAATTAAATAGGTCAGCCAACGTCTCCAGTTTAATATTCTCGCTATAATGCCTTTCGATAAAGTCCGTCATCTGCTTCATCACAGACAGACTGTCAGATTTCCCGATCTTCGCCGTCAAATCGGCCAAACGCTGCTGAAGCTGGACGAGCATTTCTTGATTATGATGCGCCAGATAGAGCGCCGTAATCATCGACAGATCCTCCTGCATGGACACTTGAGGATTGGATAATGCGGCTTTATTCAGGACGATTGTTAATAGCTGAGCCCAGCTCGACTTGATGAATTGCTCAGAAGCATCATAGGCGCATATTTGGTCGGCTGCGTCCTGAATCGCTTTGCCGGTGCCCTCTATATTACCGATATCGATCATGTAATAGAGCTTCTGAGCTAATGTTTCGAGGGATAACTCCTCTCTATTCTCGGAAACGCTCACCACAGCCTCCTCTGCCCGACCAGCCAAGTGGATTTGCTGTCCTTGCAGCATGAAACGCCGCTTTAATAAGCTTCTCACTGCCGGAATGGAGGCTAGCAGCTCATTCGGCTCGCGCACAGGTTCCGTTGCAACCGCTGCGAATCTCACTTTCGGACCGCAGCATTCTTCAATCCATTGCTTCATCTGCTCGCGCGATCCGTCCTGCAGCAAATAATCCTTCAGCAGCAAGCCTACGTATGGCTCAGCTGAGAAAGCCCAGCCGAGCTGCTTCTGCGACATTCGGTCTGCGAGCTTCTTTTTGAGGGTTGCATTCATTGTCAACGAATGCTCTCTGCTATAAAGCTCGATGAGCAGCATTTGATAATATTTGGCCGGTTCTCCCAATAAAGCTTTGAATTCCGCATGCCGGGCAGTGTCCGCGTCAAGCTTGCCTGCGGCAAGCTGCTGCAGCATTTCTTCACGAAGCAGGACAGTTGTCTGCTCGGAATTGTGCTTCTGCTCTGTCCGGCTTACAAGTTGACTCGCGATTCGCTCCACGTAGCTCTCCAGCTCATCCTCATCAATCGGCTTCAATATATACCCGTCCACCTGATGTGCGATCGCCTGCTTGGCATAATTAAACTCGGCGTAGCCGCTCAATATTAAGAAATGGCAGATGGCATCCTTTTTTCTTATTTCCTCGATGGCTTGGAGCCCATCCATGCCAGGCATCCGAATATCGATCAAGATCAAATCTGGCGTAAGCGCTGCATGCTTTTCTATCGCCTCACGGCCGTTCGACGCTGTTCCTACGACCGCGAATCCGTATTTATTCCAGTCTACCAAAGTTTGAAGCCCTTCTCGGATCATCGGCTCATCGTCGACAATTAGTACCTTATGCAAGTGAATGACCCCCTATCGGTATTTCAAAAGTGATTCGTGTACCGGCTCCTAGCTCACTTGTCAAGGTCAAGCCTACGCCCTCCCCATAAATCATGACAAGCCGTTGATGGACGTTGCGCAGTCCTATTCGGTATTCCTCTTCCTCTTCCATATCATGCAGCGACGCCTTGATTTCATTGATCTTCATTTCACTAATCCCAACACCATTGTCCGAAACCTCGACACGCAGCTTTTGATCGATGATCTGCGTTGTTAGCAAAACGAAGCCTCCCTCGGCAATATTCTCTAGTCCGTGCACGACCGCATTCTCGATAAGCGGTTGAATAATTAGCGGCGGAACTTCAATGTCTTGACCTGTGGGATCCACTTCCAGGCGGAAGGTCAACCTGTCGTTGCCATATCTGAACTTCTGGATTTCCAAGTAGCAGCGGACAATCTCAAGCTCGTCCTTCAAAGCAATCTTGCGCGTGCCGATCTCTAGGTTGCGACGGATCATTTTGCCAAGCATGCGAACGATCGAGGATATTTCCGTCTCGCCTTTAATATGCGCTTTCATGCGTATCGATTCGAGCGCGTTGAATAAGAAATGCGGATTGATCTGGCTCGCCATCATCTTTAGCTTGATTTCCTTCTGCCGCAATTGAAGCTGTGCCTGCTGCTTGTGCGATTCAGAGACCTCGTCCATCAAGCCCCGTATGCTGACTACCATGTTATTGAATTGCTTCGAGAGAATACCGATCTCATCATTGCCGGTTACATGCGATATAACGTTCAAATCGCCCATCGCCACTTTGTTCATATCCTTGTTCAGCACCAGCATGCGCTTGGCCAGGATCGACGAGAAGATATAGATGAGAATAAACGCGATAACAAGGCTAAGCATGATAATGCCAAAGCCAAGAAGGCTGATGCGGTTAGCTCCGCTTACGATGCTGTCGATGGTAAATACGGATACAATTTTGAGACCATTTCGGCTGGAATCGGGCATGAGATCCTCAATAACGATCTTTGATGGCTTTCCATCGTATTTAAACGCATAGGTTCCCTCTGCCTTATCCGTTAATTGGCTGGCAAAGTCCAATTCATCAATATTTTTACCGATCCAATCCGGGTTTTTTGCAGCGACCATAAAGCCATGGTCATCAATGATCATCGTATCAAACGGCTCTTGGCTGACCATTGCGTTTAATTCGGCTTGATTCACGCCAATGACGAGCACGCCATTGGTCCGATAAGTGGGAAATGTGATTTTTCGGATCAAGCTCAAATAATTGCGGTTATTTTTCGTTTCGTCACCAATATAGCCCCAGTGGATGCCGTCCTCTCCTTGTGCGGATTGATACCACGGCTTCTCTTTTATCGCATCGGTAACCTTAAGAAACTCCCAGTTGTCTAAGATCGTCATATTCGTCGTATAGAATCGGATATTATAAATCTCACTATACAATTGAATGTAATCACGGAAATCACGGTAGTCCCAAAAAGCCTTCACGACTTCGAACGTCGAATCGTATTGGGTATTGACAACATTCGTTAACCGGCTGTCAACGAGCAATTTATCCGAAATCTCGATCGGCATTCGAATAATATCAAGCGTCTGCTTCTTTATCCGTTCCACGTTGTTCGTAATTTGCTGCGTGGCTTGATCCAGCACGTTCTGGCGAAAAGCGACGGTCAAAAATATACCTACGATCAGCACCGGCACGAATACAACGAGGATAAACGAAATTATCAGCTTTTTTTTGATACGGATATTGTCCATGCTAAGTGCGAGCGCTCTGATGCTATTCATCATGGTGGCTGCTCCTCCTTCATCAAGGAAAGCGTTTACTTTTATTTGCGTTCATTTGAAGCATCCTATATTATAAAGCGGGGGAGGACGCATTCATACATGATTTATTCGTTATTTTATCATATAACAATTAGACATTTGTGAAACCTTGCTTGCCCACAGCAAAAAACCGCCCTGAATCAGAGCGGAATCCGGTATTCAGAGTGAACCTCTACAATATGCTCACCTTGATTGTAAACCCACTTAAAGGCGAAGGTTTCGCCGGCATAGCCCGTACGGCTGCGTATATCGGGAAGAATGACGGATTCGAAATTGTCCCTAATCGCCTTCTCCATAAGGATGAAGCGCTCTTTATTCTGCTCAGCCAGCACTTCCGCTTCTTCATCCGATTGCGCGGTTTGGAGAAAATAAGCCACTGCGATATCCAGACCTCTAATGTTCTCCGGCAGCGCGTGCGGGGAGCCTCGAAAAATCTCCTTCACCGTTTCAATCCAATCGTTGTACAAATTCACTTCGATTTCACTGACCACAACGTTCCCCCCCACCAAGTTGAAATGCTATGTTCAAGGATAATGAATGCCATCCAAAATTGCAACCATCACACCTGCCAAGAAGAAACGGCTTTGCCGTCCTCTGCAAGAGGAGTGTATCCGTTTCTCGAAGAATTAGAAGAACAATTTATCGCGTGAAACATAAAAAGTCTTATATGTTAAGAGGAAACGGCTGCCGTCGTTCTTTTGCGGCGCTACGCGTTTTATTCCGAGATCTATAGAGCAAGTATGGTGAAATGATCTACTTTTCTATAGGTATAAAAAAAATAGCCGCATCAACGCTTTTTACAGCCTTGATGCAGCTACCTATGAACCATTCCTTTGCATTAGCGGATGCGGAATCCGCTCAGCTTCACGCTTCCATGCAGGCTAATGACTAAATCGCCTTCTGGCTTGACTGAAGCCGGCAGCTGGATGCTCACCGTTTGCCATTCTTGTTCACCGCTTGCGCCTACCGTGCATGATCCGATAATCTCAGAATCCTTAGCCCCAATCCGAATGCGCAGCTCACCGCCATGCTCGGATCCCGATACACGAGCCTCGAATTCGGATGATCCGTTGGACCAATCGATATCGGAGAATTTAATCCAGCCATCCGCTTGCAGCAGACGCACGGCCGTACCTCCCTCCTTGCTCTCATCGAGATACACGTTGGCATAATCATCATAGTTCTCTGCGCGCGTATGCAAGGATAGATTGCGAGCCGGAATCGTTTCGCAAATGATATGAATCGTGGCTGATGCCTTAACGTCCTCGGAAGAGCTGCCTGCGCTGAACGTATAGGCTGCCGTCTCCAGACAGAAGCGGTCGCGCGTAACGTCCCAAAGCGCAAGTTCCTCCGCTGGAACGATCAGCTCGACATCCCGCGTTTCTCCTGCCTTCAGCTTAATCCGCGTAAAGCCGACCAGCTTTTTGAGCGGACGCTCCACCCTTGAGCCAGATGTTCTTACGTACAATTGAACGACCTCGTCTGCCGTAATATCCGATGTATTCGTCACCTGCAGCATAGCCGTAACACTGCCATCCAGGCTCGTTGCGTCATTCGTCAATTCTAGCGGGCTGTATGCGAATGAAGCATAGCTAAGCCCGTGGCCAAACGGGTACAACGGCTCCCCATCGAAGTATAAATAGGTTCTTTTCCCCTTTTGAATATCATAATCCATCAAATCCGTAAGCTGCTCCGCAGATTTGTACCATGTCATATTAAGGCGTCCCGCAGGCGAATAATCGCCGAAGATCACGTCTGCAATCGCATTTCCGAGCTCCTGCCCCGCATGAGACAAATAAATGACTGCAGGTATGTGCTCATTGACCGCATTCAATGTAAACGGATAGCTGCCGATAACGACCACGACTGTATTCGGGTTCGCTTCGAATACAGCGCTGATCAAAGCATTCTGTGAATCGGCAAGCTCCAAGCTCGGACGATCAATCTCCTCCTTGCCGTTTATGAGCGGATTATTGCCTACAACGACGATAGCCGTTTCAGCTGCCTTAGCTGCTGCAACTGCCTCAGCAAGCCCGTCCACGACGACGTTTTTGGTGAACAGCTCGTTGCCGCCGATCTCAGCCGTCTCCGTAACTTGCAGCGAATCGTTGCCGCCGTTCGGAGCAGAGACCAATTTGCCATTCCATGTACGGATCGCGAACTGACCGCCATCCTGCTCATCGAGCTTGAATACTTCTTTCACGTACCAGCCGAAAGCTTCTTCGGCCGCAGCCGTGATATTCTCGTCGTCCGCGCTTGTCAGCAGCTTGCCTGTCGTTTGGTTCTCCAGCGTACAGCTTCCCCAGCCCCAATCTGTAAGCTCGAAAATATCTCCTTCCGCTTCAGACTCAGCCGCTTGCAGGCGATTCTCATTGTTAACAGCTGCACGTAACGCTTTTCCATTCGCAGCCGATTTTAATTCGATACGGTCATTCCCGCTGCTGAAAGTGACCGTTTTGCCTGCTAGCTTGCTTTTGATGCCTTCCAATGGCGTAATCTTGTAAGGCAAAGTACCTGAATACCAGTCGCGGTATACCACATCGGCAAGCGGACCAATTACGGCAATGTGGTTCAGCTTTTCCTTGCTAAGCGGCAAAGCCTTGTTTTCGTTTTTGAGCAATACGATTGATTCTCGCGCCGCTTGCAGCGACAGCTCCCCATGCTCCGGCGCACAGAGCTTCGATTCCGGCATGTCCGCATAAGGATTCTGCTCAGCCGGATCGAACTCGCCTAGACGGAAACGGACACGAAACGTATTGATTAGCGCTTTGTCGAGATGCTGCTCCGTCAGAAGCCCTTCATCCAAGGCTTCGCGAATCGCTGCGCATGATTTTTCTTTATCATCCGTAATGCTGTCAATTCCGGCTTTGATGGAATGGGCTACCGCTTCTTTATAGGATTCATAATAATGATGGTCGTTTACGATGCCGAGCAGATCTCCGGCATCGCTGACGATAAACCCGTTCATGCCCCATTCTTCCTTGACTACCTTGTTTACGTCCTCATGCAGAATGGTTGGCGTTCCGTTAACGGAGTTATACGACGTCATCATGGAATGCGCTCCGCCCTTCACAAAGGCTGGCTTAAACGCTGCTTGGTAATATTCCTTCATGTTGCGCGGGTCAATGCTCGCGGAACAGCTGCCGCGGTTGATTTCATTGTTGTTGCCGATAAAATGCTTCAAGGTCGCGACGGCTTTGAAATATAGCGGATGGTCGCCCTGAATGCCTTGTACGAGCGCTGCGGTTAGCTCGCCTGTGAGCTTCGGGTCCTCGCCGTAAGCCTCCTCGGTTCGTCCCCATCTTGGATCGCGCTCCATATCTACGGTTGGCGCCCACAATGTCAAACCGTTAATTGCCGGATTTTTCTGGAAATAGACACGTGCCTCGTCACCGATGACCGAGCCTACTTCCTTCAGCAGCACAGGATTCCAGGTACAGCCAAGTCCGATCGGCTGCGGAAAGGTAGTCGCTTCTCCCAGCCATGCCATCCCATGGGCTGCTTCCGTACCATGCTTGTAAGGCTTCACGCCTAATCGTGCGATTTCCGGCTGATATTGCACCATGGAATCAATCTTCTCATCCAGTGTAAACCGGGAAACGAGGTCGGTTACCCGATCTTCAAGCGGGAGGCCGGTATTTTGGAAAGGATACTCGGTATGAGTCGTCATTATGATTACACTCCTTCTGTTTGTACAGGCATGATGCTGTACCATTCTTTTTTACTTGTATGAAAAGGCTTCGATCCGTCTATAAAATGGCCATCCGAATTTTGTATCGTAACGCTGCAGCCAGCTTGCACACGGCATACGCTGCCATGAGTAGAATGAATGCGGGCTGAAGTCAGCTTGCGATCCTTCCATGCCATATCAACGACAAAACCGCCTCTTGCTTTAAGGCCTTGCACGGAACCACTCGGCCAAGCTGCCGGCAATGCCGGCAGTAGGACAATTCGGTCCAAATGGCTTTGCAGCAGGAGCTCAGCAATGCCAGCCGTACCGCCAAAGTTGCCGTCGATCTGGAACGGCGGATGATCATCGAACAGATTCGGATGGGTCGAACGCGCCAATAGCGTATGAATAAAACGGTAAGAGGCTTCACCGTCCGTCAGCCTAGCGTAAAGATTAATCAGCCATGCACAGCTCCAGCCCGTATGTCCGCCTCCGTTTTGAATCCGGGCCTCGAGTGAACGACGGCTAGCCTCAACAAGCACGGGCGATGCCTCATGGTTAATCGATGTACCTGGATATAAGCCGTAGAGATGGGAAACATGGCGATGTCCCGGCTCATGCTCCTCGAAGCTTTCATGCCATTCCTGCAATAATCCGTTCGCATTAACCTGCAGCTTCGGCAGCTTAAGCATAGCTGCAGCGATCCGCTGGGCAAATGACTCATCCTGCTGAAGCAAGCCAGCCGCGCTAATGCAATGGTCGAACAGCTCACCAATTAATGTAATATCCATGGCTGACGATTCAGCAACGCTGCTTGCCTCGCCCTCCTTAGTCAAAAATTTGTTCTCTGGCGAGGTTGACGGCACGGTCATTAACATGCCTTGCTCGTTTTCCTGCAGCCAGTCCAAGCAAAATAAAGCTGCGCCCTTCATAATCGGGAAAACCTTATCGCGCAAAAAAGTCAAATCCGGGTTGTACAAGTAATGCTCCCAAAGATGCTGAGTAAGCCAGACGCCGCCCATTGGCCAGAAAGCCCAGCTTGGATGGCCGGCTGTCGGCGTTGCCGTCCGCCATATATCAACATTATGATGGGCAACCCAGCCCGCGCTGTTATAGTGTATCGCAGCCGTTCGCGCTCCCGTCTCACTAAGGTCCTCGATCATTTGCAATAGCGGCTCATGACATTCACTCAGATTGCCTAGCTCAGCAGGCCAATAATTCATTTGCGTATTGATATTGGTCGTATAGTCGCTGTTCCAAGGCGGTTGCACGCGATCATTCCATATGCCCTGCAGATTGGCAGGCTGCGTACCCGGGCGTGAGCTTGCCATTAGCAAATAACGGCCATATTGAAAATACAACGCTTCAAGCTGCGGATCCTGTTCGCCTTGCTTATACGCCTCAAGACGCAGGTCAGTAGGCAGCTTCGCGTTCGTCGTTCGTCCTAAATCGATTTGTACGCGCTGAAACAGCCTGCGATGGTCATTTACATGCCGTTCACGAAGGCGTTCATATCCAAGCGACAACGCAGCCGCGAGCACGCGATCATTCTGCACGGCTAGTTCGCCTTCGCTTTTTGACGGCTGCCGGTCGAAGCGCTTAAAGCTGGTCGCTGCGCTAAGAAGGAATACAGCAGACCGTGCTCCCTCTATGACCAGCTTGTTGTCTTCTGTGACGAATGCCTTGCCGCCCTCGATAACAACCTGAAGCTTCGTCTGGAATTGAATGCCCCGGTTGTCCTCGTACTGTACCGCCGTGGGATGGTCGCCCAAATAATTGTCCGCCACATGGCTCGGACAGCGGCCATGCATCATAATAGCGCTCCCGCCAGTGGTGGTGAGAGTAAACGGTACGGGAGCTTGCAGCGATGCTGTCAGCTCCAATCTTTGCTCGCCCACTGCCTCATATTTCATGCAAATAATCTGGTCAGGCGTGCTTGCAAACAGCTCTCGTTTATACTGTGTTTGTCCGATTTGGAACCGAACGCCGGCCACACCCGCATCGATGTCCAGCTCGCGGATGTAGGCCACAGGCTGAGCATCAGGCAGCGCGAAACGCTGCTCTATGAACCAGTCGCCCATCGGCTGGTAAGACTCCGTATTCGTTCCCAGCATGCGGGATTCGATAAGCTGTTCCGCTTCAACGAAACGTTTCTCCTTGATCAATTCTCTTGATCGCTTTAGATAGCGCAACGCTTCGTAATTGTTTGTATCGCGCGGAAAGCCTGACCACAGCGTATCTTCATTTAGCTGTACCCTCTCCTGCTGTACGTCTCCGAATACCATGCCGCCTAGTCGGCCATTGCCGACTGGCAGCGCCTCTTCCCATCTGAGGGCGGACTGCTTATACCAAAGCTTCCAAGTTTGTTCCTGCTCTAATCTATCGCTCATATTGTTGGTCTCCTATGATCTCATCTAATCTCACTTGATATAGAAAAGGATATTATTCATCATAACGGATAGCACCTCTCGTACAGTACCCATTAGATTTCATAAAAATTCATATGGAAATTAGCGCTTACGTGAGATTATGCGCAAAAAAGCCGTCCCATCGTCATTTTCATGACTGATGGGACGGCCCCTTTCCGGCTCGCTGCCAATTGTCGCTATTCGTTATAGCCCTGCAGCGCCGAACACCTTGTCGAATCCGGCCTTGGAGCGCTTCACAAGCTCCTCCGGCGTTTCGTTTGGCGCTTCAGCCGTCAAAATCTCCTGTGAAACGGCACCTTTGTATCCGATTTTCGCCAGCGCGCGAAGAAAGCCTTCCAAATCGATAACACCTTCGCCTGGGTAAATGCGGCCATTATCTAGCGCTTCCCCAACCGGAACATTAGGAGCGTCATTGATATGCACATGTACGATTTGATCAGGGCGCAGCGCTTCGATATCCGATGTTGCAAGCTCATTTGTATACCAGTGGTAGGCGTCGAACAGCAATCCGACGTTGCTCTCGCCGATTGCGTCGATCCATTCCAGCGTCTCCTCCAGCGTCCATATGAAAGGATTAGCCCAGCGTGTACGCAGATGATGCGGCCCGACGAATTCAAGACCAAGCCGGATACCGTATGCGCCAAGAATTTGGGCACAAGTACGCAGCCTGCGAGTCGCAAGTGCCATGTAGCGCGCCGCCTTCAAGTCCGTTGACGGTAAAATATACGTGCAGCAGCTTGTACAGCCCAGTGCAGCAGCAGCTGCGGCTGATCTTGCGAGCTTCTCCAAGCCTTCCAGAAATGCTTCTTCCGTCGTTCTCCACTCTACTGGCAATCCGAACGAGCCAATCACTACGCCATTGCTTGCCAGCAGCTCGCGTGCTTTCTCCAAGCCGTGACGCTCGATAAGCGAATATGCGTCAATGTCTACCGCTTGGAAGCCGTTAGCGCCAGCAAGCTCAATCAAGCGCTCATCGCTTTCGATACGGCCAAGCCCTGCTCCTGTTAATCCTCTCAGCATTTGAAAGCCTCCTCGTTTCGTCTACTATTCGTTCAAGTTCCAATTCAGCTTAACCTCATTGCCCGTGCGTGAGGATTCATAGATGGCATCCAGCACAAGGTTGTTCGTAAATCCGGATAATACCGATGTAATCGGCTGCTTGCCATCACGGATGCATGCCAGGAAGTGTCTGCTAAGGCGGGCACGTTCTCCCTCGTCGTTTTCCGCTCTGCTAAGCGTGCTTTCAATCGGACGATCGAATTTTTCCGTGAGCAGCTTGCCTTCGGAGCCGCGGTAGCTCGCTCCGCCTTCCGAGCCCATTACATGGATGAACGGCGAGTTGTCCGTATCCATATGCACAGCCCAGCTCACTTCAAGCGATAACGTGCTGCCGTCTTCCATTTTGATCAATGCCGTTGCCAGATCTTCTACATCATAAGTGCCGTCCCAATCAGGCGTTCCCCAAGTACCGATCCCTTTGCGTTTTGGTCCGAACTCAGCATAAGTAGAACCGTAAACCGATACTGGCTTTGGATTGCCCATTAAGTATAACGCAAGATCAAGCATGTGTACGCCAATATCGATAAGCGGTCCGCCGCCCGACTGATCCATTTGCGTGAACCAAGTTCCCCAGCCAGGAATGCCTTTGCGGCGGAACCAACCTGTTTTGGCCGAATATATTTTCCCAAGCTCGCCGCGGTCGATTTGCTCTTTGATTTGCATGGCAACGGATTCCCAGCGCATTTGATGAGCAACCATCAATACGCGGTCGGAAGCATTGCTTGCTTTCATTATTTCACGTGCAGCCTCGCTGTTGATACCCATCGGTTTTTCCAGAAGCACATGCTTTCCAGCCGCCAACGCCTGGACAGCAAGCGGAGCATGAAATTGATTCGGCACGCCAATGATAATGGCATCAATATCCGTTCGATTGATTAGCTCTTCATTTGAAGCGATTACATGTTCGATCCCGTACTGCTTTGCAGCTTTCTCCGCCCGGGACAAATCAAAGTCCGTCACCGCCGTAATCACGCACTCCTCACCTAGCTTTGAAAACTCGCTTGCATGCACGTTGCCGATATTTCCCGCGCCGATCAATCCGATTCTTATTTTATTTCCAGTCGTCATTGGAATTCCTCCTGCGATTTTAGTGAAAAGCAAAGCAGCGTTTCGCAACCTTTCGTTGAATTGCGAGCGCTTGATCCCTGTATTTATGTTAGAATAAACGAGATGAGAAATCGTGCTTGTTTTTCGGTAAAAGTCTCAGTTTTTCGGAGGAATCCAATCATTCATGACCTATATACCCGATTATTTGAAAACGTATCCAAATATGAACACCTCATCGCCGCTCCACATCAGCTTGAATCGCCTTTATCATGGCTTTCGGCCGCATCGCCATGATTTTTTGGAATTCTCATATGTCGTGGACGGCAGAGGCTCTGAATCCATTAACGACGCGCGGCATCAAATGCTGCCTGGGACGTTCACCTTCGTATTACCCTATCAGGTGCACGAGTTGTTTACGGAGCCGGGCAGCACACTCGTTCTCTACAACTGTATGTTCAGCATGGATCTCCTTATGGAGCCCGGTCAAGAGGATGGCTTGCTCGGCCTTAACGACCAGAATGGCTGGCCGCCTTTTGTTCAGTTGAGCGGCGAGGACAATGAAAGGATGACCCGCCTGATTGAAGAAATGTACGTTGAGTACAAAGGCAAGGAGCCTTGGCGCAGAACCATGCTGCAGGCAAAGCTCAAAGAAATATTAATCTGCTTCGACCGGTACCGAAGAAAGTCGTCACCTGTAGCGGATGTGACCAAGCTGACGTCTCGGTCGAGCGCATCGATCTGGCCCATTATCCACTACATTCATCGCCATTATCAGGAGGAGCTCGCCTTATCCGACCTTGCAAGCCAATTTGCCCTCAGCGTCTCAAGAATAAGCGAGGTCATCAAGCATACTACAGGGCAGACCTTTGTTCACTTTCTGCATGATTTGCGCCTAAGACACGCGTGCAGCCTGCTCGTTTCCACCGATATGAGCGTTGCTGAGATTGCGCTTGAGGTCGGCTATGGCTCCTACAAAACCTTTTCACGCATCTTCCGCGAAACGAAAGGCGTCGTGCCGAAGGATTATCGAAAAATGAAGCTTTCCCCAGATCTGCTCGTCAAAGAAGAAACGCCTGACGGCTTACATTCTAAAGACGCCAACGTTTCGGCGAAACGTATAGAGAAAGGATGAGCAAACGCTTAAACTTTTCTATACGTCAAGCATAACCGAACCCATAAGCAAGGGCTGCCTCCAGTAGATCTAACTACTGCAGAGGCAGCCCTTGCTTGGTTATGTGTTTAATGAATGATGGATAAGACCACGAACAAGACGGCTAGCAATACGTAAATGACAAGCGACACGACCATTAAAGTCCGCTTACTCACAGCGCTAATCCCCTCCCTGCACCAAATAGGCTCTACACCATTATTGTATGTGGGCGGGGACAACGTGGAAATTGTCCGGTTATAGAAATTATGAAGAGCTTATCGGCTTGCCGAGCCCTTTCGGTCGGAAGGAAGCAGAATGGTAAGCATTCCGAGCAACGGTAAATAGGACGTGCAGCGAATGACAAACTCGATTCCCATCGAATCCGCCAAATGGCCTAGTATCGCCGATCCAATGCCGGCAAGTCCGAATGCCATTCCGAAAAACACACCGGAGACAAGGCCGACTCTGCCTGGCAGCAGCTCATTCGCATAAACCAAGATAACCGAAAAAGCAGAAGCTAATATGAGGCCGGCAAAAAAGATTAAAATAATCGAAAAGGTCAAATTAACGTAAGGCAAGAGCAGTGCGAACGGTGCCGTACCCAATATCGAAAACCAGATCAAGCTGCGGCGGCTGAACTTATCAGCAAGCATTCCCCCTAAAAGCAAACCAATCACATTGGCTGCTAGAAAAACAAACAAAACGATTTGTGCCCCGGTGAGCGATAATCCAAAATGACTAATGGCATAAAAGGAATAATAGCTGCTGATTGCCGCAATATACACGTTTTTGGAAAATACCAAAATCATTAAAATCGTTATCGCGAATATGACCTGTCCCATCGATACATTCATCCGCGAGACCGGTTTCACTGCTCGTGCCGTGCTTCTTGCTGGCATAAGAGCGAGCTGCTTCCCATACCACTTCGCCACATTGAACTGAATCAAGATGCCGATGGTTACGACTAAGGCGAACCAGACCACTCCCTTCTGACCGGTATGGACGAATAATACCGCCGTCATGATAGGGGCTAAGGATTGGCCTATATTGCCGCCTAATTGAAAAATCGATTGACCAGTCCCTTTTTTCGTGCCGGAGGCCAAATAAGACACACGGGCAGAAGCAGGATGAAATACCGCTGAGCCCACGCCAATGAACATAACTGCTGCCAATACCACCCAAAATTGGCTTGCGTACGATAGAGCAGCTACCCCTCCAAGCGTAAACAGCATGCCGATTGGCAGAAGCATCGGCTTCGGATGCGAATCCGATAAGATTCCAATCACCGGCTGCAGCAACGCTGCCGTCAGGTTGATCATCAAGGAAATTAACCCGATTTGCGCAAAGCTAAGTGACAGCGAATCCTTCAAGATCGGAAATAATGCAGGAACGACCGATTGGATCGAATCATTAACGAGATGAACGAAGCTAATCGCGAACAATAAGGGGTAAACCGTCTTCATCGCGGACGGAGGCGCTGCTAATGCGGTTTGATTGCTTGACATGGTGTCACTTCTCCTTCATCGTCTTCTATCAATATACGATATGTGATATATCGCATATTATATTTCGATCTAGATAGAATAGCAATACAAGATTTGCACCTCTGCTGCTTTTCGTTTGCCTATACCATCCACCCTGCGATATATTATATATGGTTGCATGGTACTAACATCAAGGTTTATGGCAACATTCCACTATAAGGAGGGCCTCCGTTGCCTATTCCAACAGACTATTCATCACCGGTTAGACTCTCCGCCAAGGAACGTACGCTCGGCCAGCTGCAAAAATGGATTATTGACGGCACGCTTCAGCCAGGCGAGAAGCTGATTGACTCCGAGCTTTCCGAAGCGCTTGGCGTCAGCCGCACTCCGATTAGAGAAGCCTTCCAGCTGCTTGAGGTACAAGGCTTGATTCAGACGTTTCCAGGCAAAGAAACTCGCGTTACGACACTTGAAAAGGAAGATATTATAAAGCTTTACGCACCGTTAACGGTGCTGCAGGCGTTGGCCGCCGAGCTGGCATGCGAACTCATCCAACAGGAAAATATCGAGCAGCTTCGTTCCATTAATGCGAGCTTCAGCGATAGCGTAAATAAGGAGCAGCTCTATGAGGCGATGGAATACGACGAGGAGTTTCACGAAACGATTCTTCATGTTGCGAACAATCAGCACATTCTAACCTTCTGCTCCTCGCTGCAAATGCATATTAGAAGATACAAATACATCTTCTTCAAACGGCCGAACTGGGAATCTCAAGCTGCAGCCGATGATCATGAAGCAATCATCAACGCACTAGCGGCTCGCGATGCAGTCGAAGCATCGCGGCTAATGAAGCATAATCTTATCCGGCCTCTCGCGCATTTGGACAGCATGCTTTCATAAACTACGCTTCATCCATAGCCGAGTTCAGCAAAACGAGATTAAGCTTCTGCGCGGCAGGCTTAATCTCGTTTTTGGCATATGCTCCTATACATTGATTAGAATGTATCGTGATATCGATGTTGATTAATGTCCCTATTTCGATGATGGCATACAAGCTTATCTTGTGCTGATCCGCTTGCCCGACTCGAACGATTCTATGGCTGCATACGCAAGCCGGAGCGCCCTAAATCCTGCCGAGGCATGAACAGGCGGCGCAGCCCCTGCTTGAAAGGCTTGGAGCAAATGGTCGAAATGCTTGTCGAAGGTCAGATGGAATTGACGATCGGCGTCGTTGAAATACCCAGCCTGCCAAACCTCCGCAGTCTCATTCCCGGCTTGCTGGAACGTGTATCGCTTCACGGTGTCCTCAATCGTCGCTCTGCCTAATGAGCCGTTCAGCTCAAGCACATGCGTGCCTGCATATGCGTATGAGGAATCATAGGAGCCCAGCAGCGTTCCCACGGCACCGGACTCGAACTCCAGCGCTAACGCCAGCGTAGAGAAACCATTCCCCATTTTATTCGTCATTTGCGCCATTACCGATCGGATCGGTCCGCATAAATACTCCAGCGTATCAAACCCATGGCACTGCGTTTCAATCAGATTCGCATGAGGGTGACCACCATCCCCTTCTCCGCCGAAACGCCAAGCTGCAAACACAAGGTCGCCAAGCCTTCCCGCATCAATCGCTGCTTTTGCCTGCTGAACGGGAACCGCATAACGGTGATTGAAATTAATCGCGAAAAACAAACCTTTTTTCTCTGCCGCTTCCAGCAGCGTCTCCGCTTCCTTGATTCCGAACACGAGCGGCTTCTCCACTAACAAAGGCACTCCAGCTTGAATGATTTGAAGCGTCGCGTCAAAATGTCCTTGGTTAGGCAGACAGAGGCTGACCATATCAGGGTTTTCCCGCTCCAGCATGCTCGCGATGTCTGTATAAGCCCTCGTTCCGAACTCCGCTGCCCGCGCTGTTGTCTTGCTTTCGTCACGGCCGACTATGGCACAGAAATCAACTTCCTGACGACCTTGAAAGATCCGTGCGTGGTGGTACCCCCAGCCGCCCGCACCAATTAGCGCGATTTTCGTTTGCTTCCTTATACTCATTGCTCGATGACCACCTTGCCCGTTTCGCCTTGGAAAAAAAGCTCGAAAGCCGCTTGCAGCGACTCCGGACCGAACCGATGCGTAATGATCTGCTTCAAATAAAACAGATTTTCAGCTAACAGCCGGGAATTGTCCGCGAGCTCACCGAAAGAGAAATATTCGCTGCCGAGAACCGCTCTCTCCGTTGCGATAAGATCGGAAGACACCTGCAAAGTAAGCTCTTGCCCGTGGCCAATGCATACGAGCACGCCGCGCGCATTCAGCGCATGCAATGCGGTTTGGCGCGCAGCCGTCTTGCCGCTCGTATCAAATGCCGCATCCACTCCCGATAAACCCGCATCCGCCAAGACGCGCTCCAGCGTCACCTCTCCCAAATGAACCGGGACTGCTCCCATTCGGCGGGCAAGCTCCAAACGATAATCGGTATAATCGGTCACAAACACAGGCAAATCAATGCCAAACAGCAGCTTCGCCATGGACAGCACCGCCAGACCGATCGGCCCGGCGCCTGCGACGACAATCGAATCGATATCGTCGCGCATAAGCTGCGCCCTTCTAATGGCATGTCCGCCCGTCCCCATAATGTCTAACAGCATGGTAGCCTCCGTCAGCGGAATATCCGAATCAATCGGGAAAAATACACTTTCGCTGACCAGCATGTACGGCGCATACCCGCCATCCCGATTGAATCCATAATCCCCTTTCTTGCTCAAGCATTGATTCGTGTATCCCTGTTTGCAGCTGCGGCATTGTCCGCAGTAGTCCATCAAATAGACAACGCCTGGCGTACCTACCGCGCAGTTCGTTCCTGCTCCTGCTGCGGCAACGATGCCGGCCGCCTCATGTCCTGGCGTGAAGGCCGAGCCGTCGCTAAACTGACCTCGCTCAGACCCGCACAATGCGTTCGCTTTAACTTCGATCAGCAGCTCGCCAACACCGGGATCCGGAACGGCCACCTCTTTATAGCCTATTAATCCATTGCCCAGAAATTGCGGTATTCTCATCTTCCTTGGAACGTTCGCGGTCATTTTCCTACCTCCATCATATACATGTCATAATCTTCGGCTGCTATTCTTGCTATTTCATATGATAGCCTTATATGATTAGCTAATCATGTTCAAAACGATGATGTATGATGTCAAAAACCATGAATGTACACACCTCATTGGTGTTTAGGAGGATGCTTGCTTGGAACAACCATCGAACAGTTGGACCGATCACCCGGTCCTGCCTTTTATCCGGCTATGCTACCGCTTTGAGCAGAGCGATTTTTTCCAAGGAGAGCGCCGGCTGCTTGATTACTTGTTTTTATTTCTCGAAGAGGGGCGTTACCTGCTTACAGTAGAAGGTACGGAATATGAGCTTTTGCCTGGCGATTTCGCGCTCATTCAGCCTGGCCAACTGTTTACGACAAAAGGAATCGGCAGATGCTTGGTGCCGAATGCGCACCTCGACTTCTTCTACAGCCCATTAAGGGAACAAAGCTTCGTTACTACACCTGGCCAAACGAGCCTAGCTTCTTATATGGAGCTGCTTCAACCGCGTTTGAACGACTTTCCTTCGCTCCAGCTTCCCGTTAAGCTAGCGCCTAAGCAGCCCCAGCAGTTTAAGGAGCTGCTCTACCGCATGATTGGCCATTTCAAGCATAATGACATCCAAAGCATGCTGCTCACTCAGAAGCTGGCGACAGAGCTTCTCGTCCTTCTTATCTCCGACTACGAGGAATCAAGCTCTGCCCGGTTCGAGGATCAGCAATTCGCTGCCAAGATGAAATCCTTCTTAGTCTCGCATATATCCAGCACCGTTACCGTATCCGAAATGGCGCAGCATGCCGGTTATTCCGACTCCCATTTCAACGTTGTTTTCCATCGCCTGTTCAGTGTGACACCTCATCAATATTTACTGGGATTAAGACTCGATAAAGCCAGCGAGCTGCTAGCGGGAACCGACCATAAGCTCGATCTAATTGCGGAGTATTGCGGCTTCGCGAATGCGTCGCATTTCTCCAAAGCCTTCAAGAAGAAGCTCGGCTGCTCGCCGCGCGCCTATAGAAACAAGCTCGACCATGGCGTGATGAAGGGCATGGAGTGAGCATCAAAAAATCCTTTCAACCAAAAGGCCGGTTACCGGCATTTCTGGGTGAAAGGATTGGTTTCATCCGTTACGAGATGATTTGCTGTCCTAAGACGCTTAAATGAAATCGCATCCGGTTACTTCTGTTAAATGAAAAGTCCATACGCGCAAAAAAGCCTCTCCTTCTGCACAAAGGAAAAGCTGTCATCGTCTTTCATATCCAAAATGAGGCAAGGTCTAAGGCGTTGCACCATCATGCATTTCATAATACCGTACGATCGCGATAATGAGTGCGCCCATTCTTTCGATATCTGGGACGACCATTCGTTTCACACCGTATTCAGAAAGTGCTTCAGCGGTTACCTTGCCGACCGCTGCGGCGACAACATGCTTATCGAAGATCTCCAGCAGCTGAGCTTGATTTCCAGCCTGAATCGCATGCCTGAACAAGTAATGGACCTGTACAGCCGTGGTGAAACAAATGGTATCCACAGCTGCTTCCGTGAGCTCTCCCATTAATAAAGCTAATGTTTCAGGCTCCGGCGGGACATGCCGATAGGGCAGAACGGAAACCACCTGGGCCGCGCCTCTTTCCTCAAGAAAGCGAACCAGCTCAGGCGCTGCTTCTCCATGCAGCTGAATCCATACGCGCTGCCCTTCAAAGCCGTAAGCCGATAAGTTTTCCATGAGCCCCTGCATCGTTCCGTCATCATCGCTGACAGTCGCTTTAAGACCAGCCCGCTTCATGAAAGCAGAGGTTTTGTACCCTCTAGTCGCAATTCTTGCCTGCGACAGCCGCTCCTTTACCTCTTCGCCGATCCCAAGCCGATCTGCGGCGCCCATTAAGCTGTCCGATCCCAACCCCGTCGTCAGAATGACCCAGTCGGCACCTTCCGCTGCAAATTTCCGCAGCGGTTCCTCCAGCTGCTCCTCCTCAAACATCGTTAATCCCTGCAAGGAACGCGTAAGCGCCATCCCGCCCTGCTTCTCTATGATCAAGCTCATCTCATCCGTTTTCCGCGACCCGGCAATGACGACTCGTCTTCCTTGCAACCCAGTTATCCCCATATTCTAAAAGCCACCGTACTTTCGGTAAATTAGCCTCAGCCGTGGTCATTATATCAAATGAAGAGCCATTAAGCATCCTTTATGTCATCTTTATGTCAGGCATTTTCCCATTGCTCCTTAAAAAACAGAGCATATACTTTGCGGTACACGATCTTTAAGATCATATAAATCGGAATAATAAGCAAAATTCCTAAAATGCCTGCAATATCCCCGCCGACAAGCACTAATATTATGGTGGTAAGCGGATGAATATCGAGCTGCTTGCCAAATACGTAGGGAGCCACTAAATTGTCTTGTATCTGCTGGGCAACCGTGATGATGACAATCGACCAGATCGCGATCGACGGCGACTCAATGAAGCCGATAATAACGATGGGAACAGAAGAAAGAAATGACCCGATAAACGGGATAAAGTTCAATATTACGGCAACAACCGTTAGCAATAAGGCATAGGGCAGATCAATAAACAGGAAGCCGACATACATCAGAATGCCGAGCGCTACGTTTACGATGACACGGCCTACGATGAAGCTGCTGAGCATATGATCGATATCCTCCATGACTTCTGAGCCATCACGGCGAAACCGTTTGGGAATAAATCGAACGATTTGCTCGCCGAATTTCCCTCCCTCCTTCAGCATATAGAACAGGAGGATAGGAAACGTAATCAACACAATTGCAAAATTCGAAAAGAACGTCAGCATGCCTGACAAATAATCAGTCAAAAGCGTAAATCCCCGATTCAAATACTCGGTAAGTTTGGATAGCGGATTCGAATTTTCGGGCAAAAACGACGAAATGAAGCCGTTATGCTCAAGCTCTGAGACCTGCTCGCTCAAGGCCGTGAATAAGCTTGGCGCATTCTCAACTAAATTGACAAGCTGCGTTCGGAGCGAAGGCCATACGCCGATGCTGAAGCCGACCATAATTAGGGCGAAAGCCAAATAAATGAACAAAATCGCCATCGTGCGGTTCACCTTTCGTCGCTCCATGAGGTTCACAAGCGGCCTAAGCAAATAATAGAAAAAACCCGCGAGCATAAGCGGGATAATAATCATGCTGAATAACGAGAGGATTGGCTTGAAAATAAAATCAACGCGCGATCCCAAATAAATGATGATTAACATTAAAATAATAGTAATACACCAACGGATGAACCGGTTATGCCTAGCCATACGCACACCTTCTTCTCTTTTTATATAGGCGGCTCTAGCGCCCTGCTTCCTCTTTTCCCTCTGCCTTACGTATCATTATTCAAAATAGGTTACGTACCTTTTACCCCTGCCCGCCTTCTATGAAACGCTGATAACAAAAATGGACCGCAGCCCGGGGAGCTTCCTCCCCCAAGCAGCAGTCCATTTCAAAACAGGCTTTACTTCGCGAATAATTTTTCAGCATCATCCAAAGCCATTCGATGCCCAATAGAGGAGTAATCCAGCCATTTCTGTCCGTCTAGCACATAAACATGGTTATTTTTCACGGCTTTCAGATTTTGCCACACTGTATTTGTAGCAAGCTCGTCGAATCTGGCTTTCGCCTCGCTGCCTTTGCTAATAATGACAAAGATGGCATCCGCGTCGAAATCAGGCAGCACCTCTTGTGAAATAACTGCGTAAGGCTCTTCTGTTATTTTCTCCACGCCAGCTGCCGGTTTAAGAGCAAGGTCCTCGAATAGAATAGGTCCTAAGGGACGTTTCATCCCCATCACCCGCAGCTCCTTCGCCGTCATGCGAATAGCCATTACTTTCGCATCTTGCCCTAGCTCCGTATGGATTAAGGCTTTGACATGCTCTGCTTGATCGGCGTACTCCTTGATGAATGCTTCCGCTTCCTTCTCTTTGCCGATATGCTGAGCAATTCGGTTCAAATGGTCACGCCAGGTCCCCTGATCCATATCGATGCTTATTGTTGGTGCGATCTTCTCGAACTTTGCTTGATTATCGCCGGAGTAAACCTCGTCCAAATAAATAACGTCCGGCTTCAGCGCTAGTACGGATTCCATGTCAGGATCCGTTACGACGCCCAGCTTAGCAACACCCTGCAGCTGGTCCGCAACATGCGGAAGAAAGTCCTTTACATCTCCGCCGACAACCGAGCCTGCGGGTTTAATGCCGAGCGCGAGCAAATTATTCGTAATATGGATCGACATCGATGCGATTCTGGCATTTGCATCATGGGCTGCCGTTCCCTCGTCTGAAGCTGCCGACTCGGTCGGTGCCTGAGATGGAGCATTCTGTTCCGCTGCCTGCTGATTGGATGGGGCCTTATCTCCGCATGCGGATAAAACAACGAATACAAGAAGTGAAATAAACAAAGCCAGCCATTTTCTATTCATGTTAACGATTCCTCCGAGAGTTTGGTTTGGACTGCAAGAGCAAATACAAGAAATAAGGTCCTCCAATTGCCGCCACGACAACCCCTGCCGGAATGGCATTCGGCTGAAACAGGGATCTGCCTACCGTATCCGCCGCGACTAGAACGACAAGCCCGATAAGCCCCGCGATCGGCAAAAAATGACGATGCTGAGGTCCAGCCAGCCGCCTCGCAATATGAGGTGCAATCAATCCGATAAAGCCAATCCCGCCGGCCATCGATACGCTTGCGCAAGCTAACGCTACAGCAAAGATCGTCAGCGCCAAGCGGCTTCGCCCAACAGGGCTGCCTACTCCCATAGCTGTCTCATCTCCCAGCGCGAATAAATCGAGCGTGCGGGAGCGCATATAAATAACGGGTACAAGCAAGGCAATCCAAGGGAGCAGCGCCAGCACGTTCACCCACTCCCTTCCCCATACGCTGCCAGCAAGCCATCTTGCCGCAAAAGCGTACGTGTCCTCGTCAAGCCGAAGCGACAGAAATAACGTAAAGGCGCTGACGCCAGCCTCAACTGCGATGCCGACCAGCAGCAGGCGGATCGGTATTAACCCTTTGAATCGGTCAAAGGCAAGCACGAAGATCAATACTGCGATCAGAATCCCGCCAGCAAACGTAAACAACGGAATGAGCAGCGCAGTCGGACCTTCCATGCTTCTGAAAAAAGAAACATACAAAATCAATCCCAGTGCAGCACCCGCATTGATGCCGATAATACCGGGATCGGCTAAAGAATTGCGTGACACCCCCTGCAATACCGCGCCTGAAATGCCCAGTCCGATACCTGCAAGCACGGTCACAACGATACGGGGAAGCCTGTATTCGAATAGTACCAGCTTCTCGTCCGTGGTCCCCCCGCCAAGAAGCGTCCGCCATATCGCTTCAGCTGGCAGCCTAATCGTTCCCGTATTTAAGCTTACGATGACAACGGCAGCTGCTCCTGCCAATAGAACAGCCGCGACAACGATTGCCTTTGCTGTTCTTTTCTGCTCCACGCTTGCCATATTAAAGCTCCCGCCTTTCTTGCCGGGCTAAATAAAGGAAAAACGGCACGCCTACCAACGCCACCATTGCGCCGATCGCAAATTCACGTGGAGGATTTACCATGCGGGAGGCGTAATCCGCCCAGATGAGCAATATCCCGCCTAATAAAGCAGAGAAAGGAATGAGCTTCCGGTAGTCCACGCCTACAATCCGTCTAGCGATGTGCGGCACCACAAGGCCGACAAAACCGATTGAGCCAGCTACCGCCACAGAGGACCCTGCAAGCATAACCGCAGCCGTCATGCCCAGCACCTTCACTGTTTTCGTATGTACGCCAAGACTTGCTGCCGTTTCATCGCCAAGCGACAGAAATGATATCGATCTGCCCATAACCGACGCACCAGCTATGACGACCAGTACAATTGGGGCGAGCAGCTTCAAGTGCTCCCATTTCACGCCAGCGACGCCGCCTGCATACCAGAAAGCAAGGTCCTGGCTCAGCTCGTAATAAATCGCAATGCCGCTGCTGAAGGAATGAAGAATAGCTGCAATGACGGCACCGGCTATCGTTAATCGAATCGAATGAAGCCCACCTTGCGTGGCTGTTCCGAGAAGAACGATTAGCAGCGTGCTGATCGCAGCACCCGCGAAAGACATGAGAATAAGCTCCCAATATGAGATGCCCGGCAAAAAGGCAAAGCAAAGCGCTACTACAAAAGCTGCGCCTGCGTTTACGCCAAGTATGCCTGTATCTGCCAAGGGATTGCGCGTGACGCCTTGCATCAGAGCACCTGCTGCCGCAAATGCCATACCTGTCACGGCGGCTCCAAGCACGCGAGGAAGCCTGTACTCATGCATAATTTGATGAGCGGTCAAGTCTGGGTCATAAGCGAACACGGAGCCCCATACGACAGCTAAGCTAAACGCCTTCGCCCCGAAGGAAACCGCTACGCCTATCGATAGGAGAAGCACGACCGCAGCCGCTGCAAACCACAATCCTGTTATACGTGCATGATTTATCTTCATCTGATAGCCTCTCGTGCTCCTCCCTTGTTCGATAATACTGATAATCATTATCATTATTTTATTATAGCTTTCCCACTTTGTCCGTACATGACATAATTCAAGATTCCCTCATGGACAATTTCAAGATTGCCGCCGCGAGCAGCTGTCAGACGAGCAGCAGCCGCTCTGCTTCTTCTAATTGTTGGTCAATACCTTGTGGCGCATACACGATCCACTTCTCCCAATCCAAAAAACGAAGCTTCTGCCCCCTTACAGCGGGATGCTTCTTCCAATTCGGATTGGTCGCCAGTAGATGCAGCACTCGCTGATGATCAAGCATAGTCTCGCATACGAGGAACATATAATCCGATTCGAAATCTGTGATTTCATCCGGCTTGATGGACATCCAGTTAAATCCGGTGCCGATCCGGTGCTTGGCTTGGTCGTTCGCGATGCGATCCGGCATTGCCATCCCTAGAGATCGATAGAACACATGGCCAATATTTCTTGTCCCGTACATTCTAAGATCGTTTTTGCGGACAACACAAATCGCAGCGGAGGCTTCACCGACCGATGCCTTCACCTTTTTCCGTATCCGGTCCGCGTTTCGATTGTGGGCATCCACCCAATGCAGCGCTTCTTGACGCCTATCGACAAGCTCGGCAATCTCACAGTGATGCGTATAAATGTCTTTGCTTGCCCACGGAATGGGAACAATTGGCGCAATATCGTTAATATGGGCTTTCGCTTTGGCCAATACGTTGTCCTTGCACACGATTAAATCAGGCTGCATATCACTGAATGCTTGACGGCTCGTTTCCCATGGATCGGATTCATGCTTGGGCAGTGTAAGCACCTTCGTCACGAGCGGCATGAAGCGATGCACCTGCGCTGCGCAGGGAACAAGACCGAGCGTAAACAAATGATCGGTGTAGGGCGAAGAAAGAGAAATGATGTTCAAATCTTGTTTTTTCGTAAATATAGTCGGGGAATAGCCGTTCGTTTCCTTAAAGCGGCGGCTGAAATAAAACTCATCCACGTAGCCCACATCAGCTGCAATATCATTAACAGGCTTGTCCGTCGTGAGAAGCATCTCTTTCGCTTTGTTCATTCGCAGATGGGTCAGATAAGAAACAGGCGTTTTATCCATGGCTTTTTTGAAAATTTGCGAGTAATACGAGGGGTGAAGCCTAGCCAGCTCAGCCAGCTTATCGACTCTGATCTCCTCTCGATAATGGTTTTGCATATAATCAAGCGTTGATCTAAGGCGGTCAGATAGATTAATAGCCGAGGCCGGCACGGCATGTCGAAGCAGAATTTGGAGCAAATCGGACAAATGCTGCTGCGCGAGCAGCGGACTTCTGCTCTGATCCTCTCCAGCTGCAAGCAGGTACATATACCGCTTAAACAGGCTTCCGCTCAGCTGCAGTCTGCCTTCAAGCGGAAAGCTGAGCTCTCGCCTGTAGGACCTGCCGGCATCCGTCTGCTCTGTCAATCGAAACCAATCAAAGGATACGACATACAGCTCGTTGTCCGGCTCCACTGCAAGCTCAACCGACAGGAACTTGCCTGGAGGATATATAGAGAGAGAATCCCTTTCAAAGCTGCATGGCTGACCGTTGATCGTCAGCTTGCCTGCACCCTTTGCCAGATAAAGCAAAGTATGCCGGGCTAACGGCGTAGAGCCGTCAACCCAGCTTGGTGCTTGAATGCCTTTTCCGGTGTATCCTATTTCGAAAATAACGTCTTTCAACCAATAATGATGATCAAGCGTGCTCATTTCAGCACCGCTCCTCTCAGCTGCTGCATCGCTGCTTTTGGCAGCAATAATTGAAAATCATTATCAATTGTAAACATTTGACCCGTTTAAATCAATCCTTTGCAGCTGTATATTTCTTCAATATTATAACGGCATTATGGCCGCCGAAGCCAAATGAATTGGACATGCCGATCTCAATGCTCGCCTTGCGCGCCTTGTTCGGCACATAATCGAGATCACAGGTTGGATCGGATTCTTGTTGATTGATCGTCGGTGGAATGATGCTCTCCTGCATGCTCTTCACCAGTGCAATCGCCTCTGCTCCGCCTGCTGCGCCAAGCATATGACCGGTCATCGACTTATTCGCCGTAACCGGGATACGACTTGCTTGCTCGCCGAACAGCTTCTTAATGGCTGCCGTTTCGGAACGGTCACCGATATCCGTACTCGTTGCGTGCGCGCTGATCACATCAATCTGATGCGGCTCCAGCCCAGCTTCGCGCAGCGCTGTTTTCATGGCTAGGTAAGCACCTATTCCTTCAGGGTGAGTGGCTACCATATGGTAAGCGTCTGAGCTGGCTCCGTAGCCAATGACCTCGGCATGAATGCGAGCCCCTCTACGCTGCGCATGGGATAACGATTCCAGAATAAGAATGCCGGCCCCCTCCGCCATGACGAATCCGTCGCGTCCCGCGTCGAATGGCCGGCTAGCTTGACTAGGCTCTTCATTCCGAGTCGAGACGGAGGTCGCGTTGCCGAAGCTGGCTAGCGAAATATCCGTGATTGCGGCTTCTGACCCGCCCGCAATAACAACGTCAGCGCTGCCGGAGCGAATGAGCCTCCAAGCTTCGCCTATGGCCGTATTGCCAATCGAACAGGCGGTCACAGGTGCCATGGATGGACCCTGCGTGCCGAACCTGATGCTGATCATAGCCGCAGCCATGTTCGCGATCATCATAGGAACGAGAGTAGGACTAACCCGGTCAGGTCCTCGATCATGCAATACCGCCGCTTGATCCAGCAGCGTTTGGATACCGCCGATTCCGGAGCCTACGTATACGCCTACACGCTCGCGGTCCGTATCCGCCATAGAGAGCGACGCATCCGCCAAAGCCTGCTCTGCCGCCGCGACAGCGAACTGGCTGAAGCGGTCTATTCGGCGTGCATCCTTGCGTCCGAACAGCGCTTCCGCATCAAAATCACGAACGACACCGCCGATTTTTGATTTATGCTTACTCGTATCAAAAGCATCGATCCGGGATATTCCGGATATGCCGTTCACTAGCCCGTTCCAGAATTGTTCTACGGTGTTCCCTAAAGGCGATACAATACCCATTCCTGTTATGACTACACGCTCCATGCTATTTCCCATGCTATTTCCTCCTTCGTTACTACCTTATAGTTAGTAGTTTGTCACAGCTGCTATCCTATTACAAGTTGTCGTTTATTATAGTATAATGAGTACCACTATAACAGGCTGGAAGGGTTGCCGGATATGATTAATCAAGAAACAAGGCTGCAAGCATTATCTTCATTCTTAAAATCAAAGCGTGCCAAAATATCGCCTGAGGCTGCCGGATTTCCTGCTGGCACTCGACGTAGGACGCCTGGCCTTCGGCGCGAGGAGGTTGCTCAGCTGGCCGGTGTAAGCCCAACCTGGTATACCTGGCTGGAGCAAGGCCGGGCGATTAAGGTATCCAGCTCCGTTCTTGAATGCGTAGCAGTCGCGCTGCAGTTAAATGACGATGAGCGAAAATATTTATATGCTCTAGCTATGGAGGCAAGCCATGTTGCCCCTCCTTTGCATGAGGATCATTCAGAGATAACGCCTTCCTTGAGGCATATCTTGCAAGAGCTGCGATTCTGTCCAACCATAATCTCTGATCGACGCTGCCAGATTGTCGGCTGGAACGCGGCTGCCTCGCATGTATTCATGGACTTCGAAACGATTCCGGCTGAGCAGCGCAATATGATCAGGCTGCTGTTCACGCGGAAAGAGCTGCGCAGGCTGGCAGGCAATTGGGAGCATTTTGTCGGAGGCTTTCTAGCTATCTTTCGCGCTTACTACGGACAATATGTGCAGGATGATTGGTATGAGCGGTTTATTGAGGAAATGAAGAGCAGCCATCCGGAATTTCAATATTTATGGGAACAAAGCCAGGTCAGCTCCGCACCGGATGTGCTGCTCGAATTTCGCCATGCGAAAGCGGGGAAAATGCTGTTTCACCTCACCTCGTTCCAGGTGCAGGGAAACGCGGATTTGCGATGCAGCGTATATACGCCGGCACCGGAAACTTCAACGGAAACGAAGCTGCGCCGGCTGATGGAGAAGCAGGATTAACCTGCATTTCGGAAATATGCGGATTTCGTTGCATGAATCATTGGCCGAACGGTAGCATTCGTGAACAGATTCGGTTCACCAGCGCGTGGTCATGGCTGATGACCAATAATCCGATTTGACGTCTGCTTGCAATCTCCAGCACGGTATGCCAAATTTGAGCCTGCGTGACCGCATCCAGCATCGTCGTCATTTCATCGGCAATTAGAAACTTGGTGCTCGGGCCAAGCGCCCTCGCTATACAGCAGCGCTGCAGCTCGCCGCCTGATAATTCGTTCGGATACCGCCGCAGCCATTCGCTTTTAATGCCTAGCGCATCGAGCAGCGGAGCATCCGGCGACCAGCCCTCTGTTAAAGTCCTGGCCATGCTCCATCTCGGGTTAACAGCGCGCTCCGGGTGCTGGAATATCATCTGGACCGGGTCATAGCCTGTTTGCTTCTGGCTGCGTCCCGGAACGCACACTTCGCCTGTCATCGGCTTCTCATATCCGGACAGCAGCCTTCCGAGCGACGTTTTGCCGCTGCCGCTTGGACCTATCAATCCGACCGACTCGCCAGGCTGTATCGCAATGTCATAGTCGCTGAACAGCCAAGGCCCATTCCCGTAGCGCCAGCCTATCCCTTTTCCTTCAAGTCGCATGGAGGCACCTCACCGTTCCGCCTCTTAGCTGGCGCGGCTCGGGCTGCATAGACATGCAGGAATCACCGGCCGAAATGCAGCGGTCAGCGAAAAAACAGCCTTGCAGTTCCACGCTCTTAGAGGGCTGACTTCCTGCAATCGGGATAAAGCCGTTGCTCGGCAAAGCCTGCCATAATGCTTGACTGTAAGGATGACGCAGCTGCTCGCCTTCACCCTGGAAATCACTGGCTGGCGCAACCTCTACAACCGCCCCCGCGTAAATAACCGCTATTCTATTCGCGATTTGAATGGCCGCTTCGATATCATGCGTAATTAACAGAACCGCGCAGCCTTCCTCTGCCAGCTGCTTGAAGTGCCTCAACGCTTCCGCAACGTCCGCGGGATGCATGCCTGGCGTCGGCTCATCCGCAATGATCAGCCGCGAGCGGCTGTGGGCAGCCGTTGATACGAGCACTTTGCGTGCCATGCCGCCAGAGAGCTGGAAAGGAAACAACCGATTGACATGCTCCCCTAGCCCCAATCGAGCGAATAGGCCTTTACGTTCGCTAACCTGTGCCTTGCCGTCTAGCTTCGTCTGAAGCTGGCTTCCAACGCGCATAAGCGGATTCAAGTAGGTCACCGATTGCGGGACAAGCGCAATTTCATTGCCTCTGTACTCCCTGAGCTTGCACTCATCCAGCAGCTCCCCGTTAAATCGGATGCTTCCGGAATAAACGGCATTAGCCGGAAGAATGCCCATGATCGCGTGCGCGAGCAGGCTTTTCCCCGAACCGCTTGCACCTACCACAGCAACGATCTCGCCTTCGTTAACGGCCAAGTCCAGATTCTCCATGACGGTAACCGCCTGCTGCCGGCTGCCTTTTGCATATTGCCGGAATGATATCGATAATTGCGTTACCTCTAAGAGTGCCATCGAGCCTCTTCCTCTCCATATGGGCGCTACTGATCCCAAACCTAAATGCTAAAGATGCGTATGCCTCGGGTCCAAGAGCTGCCGCAGGTGATTGCCGAGCTTATCAAATGCCCGTACAGTCAGCAGCAGGCCTAAACCGGGAAATACAGCCAGCCACCACATGCCGGTAGACAAATAACGCATGGATTCCGATAGTATGATGCCGATAGCCGGCTGATGCGGCGACATGCCGAGACCAAGAAAGGTGATCGCGGCTTCATGCAGTACCGCATGCGGGAATAGGACAAGAAACCCGACCAGCAATTGCGGAAGCAAATGCGGTGCCAAATGACGTGTCGCAACCTTAAAGCGGGAGCTCCCCAGCTTTCTCGCGACGAGCACATATTCCGCTGCCATCAACTGCATGGCTTCCGCACGAATGATTCTGGCTAAGCTGGGCCAATGAGTCAGCATGATGCCGATCGCTATGCCTTTGAGTCCGCCGCCGCATACAAAAGCGATCAGAATGAGCATTACGAGATGCGGTACGCTCAAGCATACATCGATCAGCCAGCTGATAATGCGGTCAACAGTGCGCCCAAGCGTGGCAGACATCAGTCCCATCGTCGCTGCGATGACAACGCTGCAGGCTGCGCCGAGCAAACCGACTTTTATACTCAAGGCTAGGCCCTTCACGGTACGGGAGAGCATGTCCCTTCCCAGCCAATCGGTGCCGAACAAATGGGTCATCGATGGCGCTAGGTTGCGGTTCTCAAGCTGGACGGATAAACCCGAAGAACCAAGCAGCCAGCTGCAGGCTGCGATTCCAACAAGAAGAATAGCTGCCAGTATCGTTGAAACGAAGGCTCTGCGCCGTTCATTCCAGCGGCTCGCTCCGTTTGTTGTTGCAACTGTAGAAGCTTGCTTCATCGCCTAGCCCCCTTCTCCAGCCTAAGCCTTGGGTCTACGATACGGTAAAAGTAATCCGCCAACGTATTCCCCGTAAATACAAATAGCGTACTGCAAAGCACGAGCCCCATCAACAAGGGCACATCCCCTCGAAGGCCGGCTTCTACCGTTGCTTGTCCTAAGCCTGGATAAGAAAAAACCTGCTCCGCAAGTACAGCCCCCCCGAACAATTCGCCAAACGAAGCGAATTGAAGCGTGATCGCGGGAAGCGCAATATTGCGCAGCGCATGTCTGAAAAAAAGACGCGCTCCCCGTTCTCCTCTTGCTCTGGCGAATAATATAAAATCGCTGTCCATCACCTCAATGAGCTTCTGCCGAGTATGAAGCGCGATAGGTGCTATCCCAACGATGCTTAACGTAATGCCCGGCAATATCATATGCCGGATGTAATCGAAGATTGTGACGCTGCCGGCCAGCATCCCTGCCGGCACGCCAAGGCCGACCGGCAGCCAGCCCAGCCATACGGCAAATATCATCATAAGCAGTAGTCCGACCCAGAAAGCAGGCGTTGAGGCAAGCGTGTAGCAATAGCCGGTAATAACGCGGTCAATCCAGGAGCCCTTCCGCACGGCAGCAGCTGCTCCTGCTGTGAATCCGATGATTCCTGATAAGGTCCATGCGAATGCCATCAGCCATACCGAATGCATAAACCGCTCTCCAATGACCTTTGTTACAGCTTCGCGGTAAATCATAGAGGTTCCCAGATCGCCTCGAAGCAGCGCGCCTGCCCACATCATGAATCGCTCGGCAAACGGCTTGTCGAGTCCCCAGTATGCGGCAATTGCTTCCCGCTGCTCCGCACCGACGCGCATCACATCGGCGCCAACATAGGATTGAACCGGATCAATAGGCGACATCGCGACCAGAGTAAACGTAATCATGCTCACTGTGGCCAACAGCAGAATAAGACGAATTAATTTTTTACCCGTGAATACGGCAATTCCTCGCAGCATGTGCATTCCTCATTCCGGTGCTGTTATTTCCAGCCCCAGCTTTCAATATTATCCGTTACGGGCCAGCCGTGGCCATGCGGTTGAATACGCTGCTTCCCGATATCCAAGCCGTCCTTCACTAAGTACAGATGGTCAATGTTGACAAGCCAAGCCCAAGGCGCGTCTCCTTTTACGCTTAGGCCCGTTTCTCCGTCCCACTGCGCTTTTTTCCAATATTCGATCGATTCCTCCTCGGTACGAGCCTCAAGTGCCTGTTCAAACCATTTGTCTACTGCCGGATTGCTGTAATATCCCGTATTGTAATAATCGACTCCGCCGAAATCACTGCTGTAAAGATTGTACATTTCGAGCGGATCATGGCTGCCCCATCCGAGCAGAATGGCATTGGCGTGCATGAGCTTCTCCAGCTCGTCCCAGCTCTTGCCTTCTACGTTGATTCGAATGCCGGCTTCCTTGACCATCTCTGCGGCTGCAAGCGCCAGCGATTGCCTTGTTACATCGCCTGCCGGGTACAGCAGCGTAAATTCCGCTTTTAGTCCGTCCTTCTCCGCAACTCCGTCGTTATCGCTGTCTGACCAGCCTCCGTCCTTCAAAATGCCGAGTGCCGCTTCCACATCATGATCTTGGAGCTTTGTATCCTCATTCCACCATGGCAAGCCGTCATTTGTGGTATAAGCTGGCGAGCCGTAGCCTTCCAATACGCCTTCGACCAATTGCTCACGATTGATAACGGTATTTATCGCAAGGCGAATCGCTTTATCTGCCGTTACGTCATTGCCAATCGCATATCCCTTGTCTGTTTTTCCGCCTGCTTTCACATAAGGAAATGCAATGCCGCGGTTATCGACCGTTTTTACCGCTTCCAGCCGCATGCCGGCAACCTCTTGGCCGCTGAATGCGGAAGGGATATAAGCCACGTCCACGCTGCCTGCTTTTGCGGCCGCGAAGGCAGCATCCTCATTCAAAAACAAAAAGGTCAGCTTATGGAACGATGGCTTCTTGCCGTAGTAATGCTCATTTGCCGCTACGATGAGCTGCTGTCCGCGATCCCATTGTACGAATGTGAAGGGACCCGATCCGATTGGCTGCTCCGCGTACGAGCTGCTATACGCATGCTTTGGCACGATTCCAGTCGTAATCAAATAATAGACAAAGGTAGACTGCGGCTTCTTAAGCCGAAATATAACTTCATTTTCTCCTGCCGTTACACCTGCCAGATTCGTCAAATCGATAGCCGAGCCGTTGCTCGCTGACGTATCGAACGTGAACTTAACGTCTTCGGACGTCAGCGGCTTCCCATCCGTGAAAACGACGTCTTCACGCAGCTGAACTGTCCAGGCGAGTCCATCCTCGCTCACTTCATAGCTCGTTGCCAAGTCGCCTTCGATTTTCAAATCATCATCCCGCTTGAGCAGCGTGCTCTGGAATAGCGGAGAACCATAGCGTCCCCAGCCCTTTGTCGGATCGAAGCCCGTATCAGGCTCTGCACCGATTGCCACGATAAGCGAATCCGATTTAGTCGTGCTGCTGGACGGCTTAGCCGCACTGCAGCCATTTACAATCAAAAGAATAGCTAAAACAGAAATGATCGTTAACCCCATTTTTCTCAAAGCAATCCCGCCTGTCAATGTTAAGTTTAGTGACACGAATATGGGATATTGTAACACGTTTTATTCAAAATATCATTATATACGTTCTATTATCCATGATTATGGCATGAAAAAAGACTACCTCGCATGGTCGGGCCCGACCATAGAGATAGCCTGTAATATGAACCATTCTAGAACCCATAAGGATGAATGACTCTAGAACGGTGAATGTTAACCGCTTCAAAACCGACAAGCAATCCTATGTATGCTTATGCTCCTTTGAAGCGTCATGCTTATCGGCATAGGTAACTGACAGCTCTGCGTATATTACGCCTTTCTGCGCTTGAATCTGCTGATGGAGCGAGCGCAGCCGTGCGAGCTCTCCTCTTACGACGATGACCTCCAAGCATTGATCATGATTCAGATGAACATGCATATTCGAGATAATGTCATGGTGAAAGCGATGCTGTACTTCCATCAAGACAATCGGAAGATCGCTGACATGATGGTCATAGACGAGCACGATCGTACCCGCTACATGCTCATTCCCACTCATGCGGGAAGGCTCGAGCAAGGAGCGCCTTGCCATATCCCGTATGGCTTCCGATCGGTTCGTATATCCTTGTTCGTCAATATACTGGTCAAACTGCTCGATTAAAGGTGCCGGGAAGGAGACTCCGAACCGGACAAGCTCTTCCTTTTCCGCCATGTGCTCACACCCTGCCTGCTTTAATTTGTCAACGTGATCAAGCGTACGAATTTGCCTTTACACGATCGGATAATCAATGACAATGACGTTCTCGACCAAACCATCCAGCATCGCTACGAAGCTCTGGTGGGCAGGATGCGGGCCATAGTCTTGTAAGGCCTGCCGATCGGTGAAGGTTACCCGAAGGCCTAGCATATAGCCTTGAATATTGCCTGTCTCCAACGTTTCATTGCGGCCTGCCGTCAGCTCGACGATACCTGGAACATGTGTCTTAAGCGCATGCAGCGCCTCCAGAAGCTCCGCTTCTTTGCTAGGGGACAACGCTTCTTTAAACTTAAAGGATACCAAATGTTCAAACATGTAAGTCTGATTCTCCTCTCATGCTTTTCGCGTGATTTCTACCTATCATACCACGGAGCTCAGCCTATATGGTAACCTTGAATTGGATGGGGCATAATACTTCCAATTGGTTCTGTACAATTCATGCGCCGTCCGTTACCGTTGTAATTGTACATCAAATACCTACCAATATAGATAAAGGATGAACCCGCCATGTGGAAACCTGATCGCTCAGAACCCATGCCGTTATACCGGCAAATCGTCGAGCATATCGAGCGCGGTATCACCTATGCGCAGCTTCCTCCAGGCAGCGCTCTTCCTTCGGAGCGCAAGCTCGCCGAGCAGCTCGGCGTTAACCGCAGCACCGTCGTTCAAGCTTACGAAGAGCTGAGAGCTTCTGGGTTAGTGGAAAGCACCGTTGGCAGCGGAACCCGCGTAAGCTTGACCAAGTGGGGTGTCTCACCCTTGCATACGCCGAATTGGCGCTTATATACGGAGGGAGGCACATTCCTGCCCAATCTGCCATTTATGAGAAGAATTCGGGAAGTCACGCACTATGATGCATCCATCATTAACATGGCAAGCGGAGAGCTCGCATCTGATCTTTTCCCAAATCGTATCGTCAGCCGGATTTTACGCGAGGAGTCATTCGATGAGCATTTGGGCTATGATGACCCACAGGGCTATTTGCCGCTCCGGCAAGCCCTTGTGAATAAGCTGCGGCAGGATCAAAACCTGCTCACATCTGAATCGTCTATGTTAATCACATCCGGATCGCAGCAATCCTTGTATTTGATTACGCAATGCTTGTTATCGCCGGGAGATGCGGTAGCCATCGAGGATCCTTCCTATACCTATTCGCTGCCGATGTTTCAATCAGCAGGCTTGCGAATCTTCCGGCTGCCCGTCCATGCGGATGGCATCGATCCCGAGGATATCATCACGCTGTATAAGAACCACCGTATCCGAATGGTCTTTTTAAATCCCAACTATCAAAACCCGACCGGCACTACCCTTAGCGATGTCAAAAAAAGAAGGGTCCTCTCTATAGCCGCCGACCTGCGTATTCCAATCGTAGAGGATGACCCGTTCAGCTTGACCGACTTCCGCGGCAGCATTCCGACATCCCTAAAGGCGCTGGACAAAGACGGCATTGTCCTGTATATCGGCTCGCTATCCAAAACCGCTGCCTCCGGGCTTCGCATTGGCTGGCTGGTTGCTCCCCAATCGGTCGTTGAACGTCTTTCTGACGCTAGGCAGCAGATGGATTTCGGCTTGAGCATACTTGCGCAGTGGACTGCGGAGCGCCTGCTTGCCTCGGAAGAATTCGATACGCATATCAAGGAGCTGCGCCAAGCGCTGCAGCAGAAGCAGCTACTTATGGTGGAGGCGCTCACGCATACGCTGCAAGATCGAATCAGCTTCGTCCCGCCGCTTGGGGGCTTGAATCTATGGTGCAAAATCAACAGCGCCATCGATGACTGCAAATTGCTTGAGGATGCGATCAAACGCGGCGTCGTGTTTGTGCCCGGGAGCGTATACGGCTCAGAGCCGGGGCATGTTCGCCTCAGCTACGCAAAGCCGAGGCCTGAAGAAATAGCGATAGGCATCTCTGCCTTCGCGGAAGCTCTAGCGCATAGCTAATAGGAATGAAAGGAGAGGATTGCGATGACTTACATTATCATTTTGAGCGCTTTGTTTTTTGGCGGCATTATCTACATCTTGCTTGCTGGTGCCGGCATCGTTCGTGACGACAACCATATTCAAGACCAGATCTTGAAGAGAATGAACGACGGGCACTAAAAACACCTTTCCCCTTTTGTTGTTGCGGGAATAAAAAAATGGCCGTACGGGCTTTAAAGCCCGTACAGCCATTACTATATGTCCAGCCTACAAACGCTGAATATTGAATTCAAACGTCAGCTCTTGGTTCGCTGGAATCAAATACTCGTCATGTACCGGCGCACCCCAGCTATCATCGCCGCCAACACCCATCTGTCTGCCTGCTACCGTAATCACGGTATAATGCACGTTTGGCAGCTCATAGTGATGATATGCGCTCTCGAGTTCAAATGCAGTGTATGGTGAAATGTTGCATTCCACAGGCTGATTGGCAGGTGCTGTTATTCGAATGCCCTGGCCATAGTCATTGCTAACGCTAACGCGACGAACGCCTGTGCGGTTGCCTGATTCCTGAGGAACAACATAACCCGATACATTATCTGCAGCATCGTTCTGGAATTCGCCTAATCTGGCTCCGAACGCGCGGTCGATATAGTTTTCTTCAGGACCCATTGCATACCAGTCCAAATGGCAATAATCCGCTGGAACCTTAAAAGAAAGCGCGAATATCGGCAGTTTCGGCAAGCCCTCGACACCTGCATAACGTGATTTCACATTCAAGCTTCCGTCAGGCTTCACGGTGTAAGCAACGGATACTTGAACATCAGCGCTTATGCTTAGCCTATAGTCGAAAGTGACGGTTGCGTTGCCTGCTTCCTCGACAAGCTGCACGCTGGTGCATTTACGAGTCAAGCTGGCAGCGAACCATGCTCCAGAATCGAAGCCAAGCGCAAAGCCCTTGTCATTATCGGTTGTTGCACGCCAGAACAACGGTGCCGGCGGAATTGCGATCATTTCTCTGCCCGCATAATTAACCGAAATCAACGTACCTGCTTGCTTCGAGAACATGATGCTGAAATCGCGTCCATGGACACCAATATTAACATCGCCCTGCACGACTCTAAGCGATCCTTCTTGCTGCACTTCAACGTGATTGCTTTCCGTTACGAATACATATTGACCGAACGAAGTCTCATGACCCGCATTCGCCCAAAGTGTGCCTTCTTTCAAATGAAGCGAAGCATGAATGACGTATTCGCCAGGCTCGTCCGTGATTGGCAGCTTAAGCTCCACATACGCTTCGGATTGTGCGTCAACCGCTATGCTCTGCGAGCTGCGGAATACTTCTTTCCCTTCAAGATGCAGCGCGATAACCAAGTCATAAGCATCCGTGCCCTCGAACAGATTTTCGTTGATGATCTTTACGCCGCTGCGGTCAGGAATCAGCTTAATATTCTGGTAAAGGAACTTAACCTCCTGCATCTTAGGCGATTCCTTGCGGTCCGCGAATACGATGCCATTCGTACAGAAGTTATAGTCTGTCGCCCGGTCGTCGAAATCGCCGCCGAAAGCCAAAAACTCTTTGCCGTAACGGTCTTTTTTCACAATGACCTGATCGATATAATCCCAAATAAATCCGCCTTGATACATCGGATATTTCTGCTCAAGCTCCGTGTATTTGTGCATCCCGCCAACCGAGTTGCCCATCGCATGCATATATTCGCAGCTGATGTACGGCTTCTGCGGATCAGCGTTCAAGTATTCCTCAATATCGGCAGGCTTCGCATACATCCGGCTTTCCATGTCGCTGGTCGCATCGTATGTCCGGTTATGGAATACGCCTTCGTAATGAACGAGCCTGCTCGGATCCGTCTCACGGAAATAATGGGATACGTTCAGCAGCACTTCGCCTGCGTATGCTTCGTTACCAACAGACCAAATGAGTATAGAAGGATGATTCTTATCCCGTTCTACCATCGAAATTGCGCGATCCATTACGATCGGCTGCCATTCCGGTTTGTTCTCCGGGATGTTCCAGGACGGCTCAACCGCGCCCATTTTTTGCCATGAGCCATGCGTCTCTAGATTCATCTCGTCAATTACATATACACCGTAAATATCGCATAGCTCGTACCATAAAGATTGGTTCGGGTAATGGGAGGTGCGAACGGCATTCAGATTGTTGCGCTTAAGGGTAGCAATATCCCACAGCATGTCTTCCTTCGTGATGGAACGGCCTCTGCGGCTGTTGAATTCATGGCGGTTAACGCCTTTGAATACGATACGTTTTCCGTTGAGATGCATAACCTTGTCAATCATTTCGAAGTTGCGGAAACCTACCCTTTGCGGAACGGCTTCAACTAGATTGCCTTCTGAATCAAAAACCGAAATATAAAGCATATACAAATAGGGCTTCTCGGCGCTCCACGGCGTTACATGTCCCGCATCCATCGAAACGACTGTCTTGCCGTCCTCGAACGACTCGGCTTTGCCTGTTGCGACTACTTGACCATCTGCATCCTTTAACGTCATAGTCACACTGGATGGCTGCTCGCCCGCCAGCTTCAAATCTACGCGCAATTGACCGTTCTTGTAAGCTTGATCAAGCTCAGCATGTACGAATAGGTCACTTACGTGAACACTAGGAACCGTATATAAATATACATCGCGGAAAATACCTGAAAAACGCCAAAAATCCTGATCTTCCAGCCAGCTGCCCGTGCTCCGTTGATACACTTCTACCGCAAGCTTATTCTCGCCTTCAACCAGAAACGGAGTCAAATCGAATGCCGATGGCGTGAAGCTGTCTTCGCTATAACCAACAAATTGCCCGTTCAGCCATAGATAGAAGGCGGACTCTACCCCTTGAAACGAAAGATACACAGGCTTGCCCTGCATATTGCCTGGCACAGAGAAATATTTCACATAGCTGCCAACCGGATTATGGTCCTCGGGAATTGCCGGCGGACGAATTTCATTGTGGCCATCCCACGGATACATCGTATTCACATACTGAGGTTTACCAAAACCTTGTAGTTGAATATGGCCCGGAACCTCGATACTGCTCCAGCCATTGCAGTCATAGTCCGCTTCATGAAATAATGCTGGACGGTCGGCAGGCTTAACGGAATAGGCGAATTTCCAGCTGCCGTTCAATGAGTGGCGAAGTGCCATCGGCGCTTCCTTCTCGGCTTCCTCCAACGTCTCGTAATAACGGTGATCAGAGTGCGCCGGCAAACGGTTTACCGCAAATACGCTCACATCCGTGAGCCAGCTCACATTCGGTTTCATTGTTGTCATTGCGATTTCCCCTTATAGTCGTGTAAAAGTCAGGAGGCACGTATCGAGTACGCGGCCTCCTGACTTTTCGTGTACCTATTTCACTGAACCAGTCATTCCCGCTACGAAGTGCTTCTGCATCAAGAAGAACACAAGCGCTGTCGGTATCGTTGATATAACAATAGCTGTCATAATAATACCATAATCAGGTGAATAGCTTGATCCTAAATTAGAGATCAGCATCGGCACCGTTTTCTTCTCCGGCGATTGCAAGACGATTAGCGGCCACAAATAGTTGTTCCAGCTTGACATAAAGGTGATAATGCCCGCTGCCGCGTATGTCGTCTTCATCGTTGGCATAAAAATTCGGAAGAAGAGACTGATCTCATTCAGTCCGTCGATTCGACCTGCTTCAAGCAGCTCCCGCGGAAACATTTTGGTGTTCTGACGGAAGAAGAAAATAAGAAAAGCAGTCGTAAACGTTGGCAGAACAACGCCAGACAAGGTATCCAATCCGATAAACGGAATTACCTGCGAAATTTTTCCGAACATTTGGAACAATGGCACCATAATTGCTGCGAATGGGATCATCATCGAAAGCAGCAGGATGCTAAATACGACATCCTTTGCTTTACTCCGATAGATTTCAAAGCCATAACCGGCTAAAGATGCAATAACCATGGCCAAAATCGTAGTCGTGACAGAAATTTTCGCTGAATTCAGCAATGCTGGCACGATGTCAACGGTATTGAAAAGCTGTTTAAGATTCTCGATAAGCTGTCCGCCGGGAAGCAATCTTCCTTGGGTTACGTCAGCCGATTTGTTGGTAGCGCTGATAACCATCCAAAGAAACGGGAAGATCGATATGAAGGCAAGCAAGCTTAGAAAGATATAGATAAATACACGCTTTAGCTTATCCATTTTTATCACCTGCCGCTTTGAACTGAATAAATGCCAAGATGATGATCATAATTACGATCGAGTATGATACTGTTGCTGCGTAGCCGAAATCGGCTGAGTATTTGAAGGAAAGGTTATAAATATATTGCGAGATGGACATGGATGCATTACCCGGTCCGCCCTTCGTAATATTGACAACCTCATCAAACAATTGCAGCGTACCGATGGTTGACGTTATGGATGTAAACAATATGATTGGCTTGAGCAAAGGAACGGTAATTCCAAAAAATTGTCGTGTTGACGAAGCACCGTCGATTTTTGCAGCTTCATATATGGAATGGTCGATATTTTGAAGCGCGGACAAATAAAAGATCATGTTATAGCCCGTCCAGCGCCATGTGATTGCGATAATAACGGTAACTTTCGCCCAGAATGGATCCGTAATCCACTGAATCGGCGCTGCGATCAAATGAAGATTGGTCAACAGCTTATTGACTAGTCCTTCAGATGCGAACAAATATTTAAAGATGACGGAATACGCTACGAGCGAGGTAACGGCCGGCAAGAAAATAGCCGTTCGGAAAAATCCTTTAAACTTCAGTTTACTGTCGTTAAGCAAAACAGATATAAACATAGCAAGCACGATCATTACCGGAACTTGAATGATCAAGTAAATAAAGGTGTTCTTTAATGCAGTCAAAAACGTTTTGTCAGTGAACAAGCGGACGTAATTGTCAAATCCTACGTAATCGAGATTCATCCCTTTACCCGATTTGAACGATAGCAGCAACGCTTGAATCATTGGATAGAAATAGAATGCCACAATCATTACAACCGCCAGAATGATGAACATCCATCCGGTCAAATTAGCTCTAGTGCGAATTTTCACGCCAGGCCTCGCTGCTTTCACGTTAGCCTAACCCCTCTCTTGACGGTCATAAAACCTGGGGAGACTTTCCCAGATCCCCAGCCGAAGTATTCACTTGGCACTGGAAAAGGAAAAGTCTCGGGTTTTATTTCTCAGCCGTATGGTCTAATTTATTTCACTTGTGTTTCGGCTTGTGCTTGCGCATCTTTCAGTACATCGTCGATTGCCTTGCCGCCTAGGTAATTCTGCATTTCTACGACAAGAATATCTTCAACCGCATACGTGTGCATGCCGTAGTTCACGTTAGGAATTTGTTCTGTCCATTTCGCGAAATCCTCGATTACTTTTTGGCCGCCGAAGAATTCATCAGCTTGCTTGTAAGCATCGCCTGCAGCCGCAGCTTTCAGCGTACCAATTGCACCGATTTCAGTAACAAGCTTCTGGTAAAGATCAACATCAGAACCGAACGTTTGCTTCAAGAACTCAGCTGCTGCTTCTTTACCGTCAACGTTCATCACATACCATGAGCTGCCGCCAAGGTTGGAAGCATGTACAGAGCCTGCTGTAGTCGTCAATTTAGGGAATGGAACAACTGCCCATTTGCCTGATTGTGAAGCTTCTGCTTTAACGGATGCTGTGATCCAGTTTCCTGTAGGAATGGAAGCAACCTCGCCGCTGTTGAATGCACCAACGAATTGGCTCCAGTCGGAATTCGCTTTGACAATATCCGCATCCATCATTGCTTTGTATGTTTCGAATGCTTCTTTAAGGGCTGCGTTGCCTGCCAGATTAGGCGTAGTGCCGTCTTCTTTCAAGTACCATGATCCAGCAGATTGAATCATCATGCGGATAAGCCCAAGATCGTTGGGATCTTGTGTAAGCAAGGATTTGCCTGTTTTTTCTTTAACTGCTTTGCCGATTTCGATGAATTTAGTCCAATCGATATCCTGCAGGTCAGCGACTTTGTAGCCCGCTTGCTCCAAGTAGTCTGTTCTTACATATAAACCGGCTACGCCAGAGTCGAACGGAACACCGTATTGTTTGCCGTCGAAGCTTGTAGGTCCGATTTTGTAATCCGCGAAATCTTCAGCATTGATGAACTCCGAAAGATCAAAGAATGCTTCAGGGTAAGCTTGCAAGAAGCTTTGCGCACGGTAATCCTCAATCAATACGATTGTCGGCAAGCTTTTTGTCGTACCAGCGTTCAAGCCCGCATTCAGCTTTTGAATGATATCCGCTTGTGCGTTCTCCACGATGTTAACCTTAAGGTCTGGATTTTTAGCTTTGTAAGCTTCGCTTGCACGTTCCATTGCGCCAATGTTGAACGCTTTATCCCATGCCCATACTGTAACTTCTTTCGTGCCTTCAGCAGCGTTGCCGCCGTTGTTTGGTGCATTGTTTTCCTTACTTGAGCATGCTGTCAGCAATACAAAGCTGGCAAGCGCTACCGCGAGTAGTTTTTTCAATTCCATTCAACCCCTTTGACTAAACTGATATTTCTCTTAAGCAATTACTGGCTAACGGTTATCAGTATAACAATTCATTAAATTGACTCGTTAGCAAAATATTTGTGTGGATTTGTCATTCTATTGTTACCTTCCCATTCGTTATTATGTAATTAAAAATAAATTTGCATTTTGGTATTATTTTTAGGTTTTATGCAGCGGCAGCTTAATTTTCACCCTCGTGCCCTCACCGATATTGCTGACAATTTCTACACCGTACTCCTCTCCATAGAGCAGGCTGATTCTGTCGTGCACATTGCGAATGCCGATTCCGGAGAAGAAATGACTCGTGCTGATTGCGCTGTGATCGGGATTTTCGTGATCATAACCTTCCATTCCGACGCCATTATCAACAACCTCGCATACAAGCGTTTCATCTTCACGTGAGAAGAGTACGTAAATATGGCCATCCTTTCGCTCCTGAAAAGCATGGAAAAAAGCATTCTCAATAAAGGGCTGTATGATGAGCTTGGGAATATGGTAACCGTAGCAATCATCCGCTATGAAATAATTGACAGCAATCTGGTCTCCGTAACGCACATGATTGATAAATACGTAGTTTTTTAAATTGACCAGCTCTTGAGCAACGCTGATGGTCTCGCTAATATTGCCCACCGTATTTTGCAGCAGCGAAATTAACGAATTGATCGTAGCTGCTGCTTTTTCCTTGTTGCCCTGCTGCACTAGTATTTTGACAGACGCAAGCGTGTTATATAGGAAATGCGGATTAATCTGCATCTGCAAAGCCGATAATTCGGCGTTGCGTTGATCCTTCTGCGTTTGGATGAGCTTGCGCACATATTCGTTCAGCTCATCAAGCATATAATTATAGGCTTTGCCTAGCTCCTTGATTTCATAGCTGCCCGATACGGTAATGTAATTATCGAAATTATTTTTAGTGATTCTCGGCATTTGCCTAGCAAGCAGCGTTAAGGATTTCGTTAACCGCCTCGAAATGAGAAATACAATAATGAGTGCAACGAGAACGATGCCAACACAAATAAGCGCGACGGTCTTGAAATCGACCATCTCGCTGAGCACCTCTTTTTTATCGATTAAATTGACCAGGTAAAAATCATAGACCGGCAAATATTCGGACAGCACCAGGCTGTTTTCCCCAAGCACGCTAACGTCCTTGAATGCTAGCCCTTTCTCTTCCATTTCTTGCGCGTACGTGAGCAAATCCTGATTTTCTTTGCCGATAAGCTCTTGACGGTTGCTTGATACTATAATGCCTGACTGATCTAGGATGGCTACATCGTTGCCGCCGCTGGTGAAGCTTGCATAGAATCGCTTGAAGTCGCTTTCTTTTATCGCAAAATATAATATCCCGTATTGATTGCCGCTCGTACGCTCCATAAGCGCCCTTGATGCAACGATAACCGGGTCTTCGTCCAATCCACTTATGTTTTCTTTATCCAGCTGATACAGCAATCGTTTTGGCTCGACAAGCGTATTGACCGTCAACATACTGTTTCTCAGCTTTTCCAGTGAATTCGGCCAGTATGTACTATCATTCGAATGGCTTTTTCGATTGACGCCGGTAATGGTCATCATGACGGGATATGCCGCAACGTTGGACTGAATCCGCTCCATTTGCTGACTAGCTTGGTAATAGCTTTTCAAAGAAGTAGTCGAGTTCAAATCCGGATTCGTGAGAAAACCCTTTATTGTCCCGTTCTGCTGCACATTGTTCGACGCGGTTACAATGGAATAGTTAAAGGATTCGAAATTGGCTTTTATTTGGCTGATAATCTTTGAATTCGTGATGCTAAAGGTGTTCATGAACAGCTTCTCTGACATTTGAATCGTTACTAGCGAGGTTAACAATGCGACTGTAACGATGCTGACTAACGTAACCATAAACATTTTGATAAAAAGACCGTGATACTTGAATTTATCCAAAAAACCTCTCATCGCCTAATCCCTCTTCTTAGCTGCGTATTGTTTTCTGTAATGGCTAGGTGACAATCCCGTTACCTTCTTGAACACTTTCGTGAAATAACTATGATCGGAGTACCCGACCAAGCCGCTAATCTCCGAAATGGAAGCCGTAACATCCTCAAGAAGCTCCGCCGCCTTCTCGACTCTAATCTTGTTCAAATATTCGCTAAAGCCCTCCTTATTATGCGAGGTGAAATAGCTTGATAAATAAGACGGATTGAAATGAAAATGCTTGGCCAGCTCCGTCAAGCTTAGCGGATCCGCATAATGCTCGCGAATAAACAGAAGCAGCTGTGTCATATTCGAATTGCTGCCCGTGACGCTTCTTTTTTCAATCACAGCATTCGCTTCAGCGATGAACGAATGAAGGAGCGCAATAGCGCTGCTCGCATGGACGGCTTCTCCGATCTGCTTGAAATAAGAATATTTCGCTTCCTCCAGCTTCTTCATGTCTGAATCCAAACGGCTAAGCAGAATAGTAATATTAAAAATAACGTTGCCAACGAAAGATTTAAATTCAAAAACATCCGTTTTGTAGTTGGCTGCCAGACCATTCACATGCTCAAGCAGTTCAGCAAAAGCCGTGTCGAATTGCCTTCGGTTCATGAGCTCGGTGAATTGATTCATATTAAAAGGCTGGTTTTCATTCGGGATGGACGGCAGCTCATCGTAAATGATCAAATGCTGTGAGAGAGGCAGAAAAAACTGATAATGGTTTATTCTAATAAATTGCTCTTTATAGTTCGCGCCAAGCTCCTTTAAGCGCAGGAATGGTTCGCTAATCGTCCATACGCGTGAAGGGTAATGCGCACTGGAATACTCCGCCAGCCGCCTTCCCACATTAGTTAACCCCTCCTTCTCCGAATGATTCATATTAACGAGGAGCACGAGCATATCCGGTTCTGCAGGCAGCTTCGCATGCACCGCATTAGGCAGATATTCATCGAGCTCTGTTAATATGCGCTCCATCCATTGCAGCTCCTCTCCCCGCTCGCTGCCCTTTGAACCCGCTTGCTTCAAATCTGCCCCTATTAATTGAAAGGTGTCATACGGGAAAGAATGATGAATTCGATTTTCATCAAGCTCAATCTCATACCCGGACATCAGCTTATCTAGTATCCACGGAATCGTCTGACCGCCTTCAACTTCTCCTTCTTCAAGCTTCAAAGATGGAATCTTCCGCGCCGTTCGCTTCACGATATCCAAGAGCTGGAAGGCTTCCAGCTTTGGCTTTAGAATATAATCGGCAACTCCGCTTTGAAACGTTGATCTCACGTAATCAAACTCCCCGAAGCTGCTCAAGATAATAACCTCGATTTGCGGAAATCTTGATTTGATCGCACGGGTCAGCGCCTCGCCGCCCATAACGGGCATGACAATATCCGTAATGACAATGTGGGGCTCCTCGCGCTCAATCAGCTCAAGCGCCTCTTTTCCGTTAGAAGCCTCGCCTATAATTTGAAAGCCCTCTTGCTCCCAATTCAATAGATGCTTAATTCCTTGTCTGACCAATAATTCGTCGTCTACAATTAACACACGACATGCTAACACCATCATTAAACCTCCGCAAATGAAAATATATTCCCATGCCTCTATGGCGATTTATTCGTAATAGCTTCTGATGACGATATCTTGGTCATAGTTGCCAAAGCCTTTTCCATATAACGTAAGTCCGCCTCGGCCTTGCGAAGTATCGTCGGCGCTTATTCGAAAGGTCCAATGTGACCCGTCCCAAGGCAGCTCCATAATCGTTATATCGGATATTTGCATACCGTCGATGAAGCTCCCCTGTTTGTTTATGCGAAGCACCTTCATTAAACCATATTGATTCACATCGCTATGCCACCAGGCTGGCGAGAAGCGTCCTCTCATTTTGCCAAAATCACCAGGACTTGTCCAAGAGCCGAGCGAAACCCCATTGATGATGAATTGGATATCCGATGGCCAATTGTCATTAATATACGGCGCTTCGGAGCCTATTTCTAATGAGATTTCAATTTCCTGAACGGCTTGGTCCTTAAATAAATAATTAGGCACTTTATATTCAACAAAACCTCGGGTGAACCATAGTATACCTGCATGTACACGCTCCGGGTCAAGAAAATAGGCAGGATTGTCATAATGCCCAATCATTTTCTCAGTTGTGGCGAGCCCGCATGTCGGTGCTGCTTCAATATTCGTATAATGCCCTACTGGCAAAGTTACTTCAGAAAATTTTCTTTCGATTGGCACCGTTCGAGACAGCTTGATTTGTAGAAACTCCGTAGAAAGGGAACAGTACTTGTAGGTTCCCCCATTGATTCTGCGCATGCGATAGCTGACCAGTCCAGCCTTCTGCAGCTTGCTTACATGCGTGCTTACGATCGCGCTGCTCAAATAGAGCTCGGAGGCGAGCTCTTTAATATGCATCTCTCTCGTATTCAAACGATCAATAATTTGCAATCTTACCTCGCTTGCCAATGCTTCATACACCTCGAGCGAGGCTGCATCCGTGGATAAATACATGTTTCACCTGCTTTAGAATTAGTTATTTAGTTAATCCTTCAATTCTAGGACCTACGCATATTGATTGTATTTACTCATTATGATAAATATTAAATATAATATCAACAAGTTTGAATTCATTTATTAATTAATCCAATATAGGAGGCTATTCATTTGACTATCCAATCAACGATGCTTGTCGACAAAAACTTTACGGTGTCCGAAGTAGATCCAAGGCTTTACGGCTCGTTCATCGAGCATTTGGGAAGAGCCGTGTATGGCGGTATCTATGAGCCAGGTCACCCTACAGCTGATAGCAACGGTTTTCGCATGGATGCACTCGAAGCCATTCGTGCGTTGAACGTTCCAATCATTCGTTATCCTGGCGGAAACTTCGTATCGGGCTACAACTGGGAGGATGGCGTTGGACCAAAGTCGGAGCGCAAGCGTCTGCTCGAGCTCGCTTGGTGGACAACTGAAACAAATGAAGTCGGCACAAACGAGTTCGCCGATTGGGCGAGGCTTGCTGGAACCGAGGTCATGATGGCTGTCAATCTAGGTACGCGGGGCATTGATGCGGCACGAAACCTGGTAGAGTATTGCAATCATCCATCTGGATCCTACTACAGCGATCTGCGGATTTCGCATGGTTATAAAGATCCTCACAAATTCAAAACCTGGTGTCTGGGCAACGAAATGGACGGCCCTTGGCAAATCGGTGCGAAGACGGCAGTCGAATATGGCAGGCTCGCGAATGAAACGGCCAAAGCCATGCGCTGGGTAGATCCCTCCATTGAGCTTGTAGCTTGCGGCAGCTCATCCAGCGGAATGAGCACCTTCGCAGATTGGGAAGCAACTGTTCTCGACCTTACCTATGATCAAGTCGATTTCTTGTCGCTTCATACTTACTATAATAACAATGAAGGCGATAGCGCTAATTTCCTGGCGAAATCACTGGATATGGATCAATTCATATACGATGTGACGGCGATTTGCGATTACATCAAGGCAAAAAAACGGAGCAAGAAGAAGCTTATGCTCTCGCTTGATGAGTGGAATGTGTGGAAGTCGATCGGAACTAGCCGAGCGGAGGAGCTGTGGCAGGTTGCACCTCCTGAATTCGAGGATGTCTATACACTTGAAGACGCGCTTGCAGTTGGATGCTTCGCCATTACATTATTGAAGCACGCGGATCGCGTGAAAATGGCATGCCTTGCGCAACTAATTAATGTAATTGCTCCTATCATGACCGAAAATGGCGGGCCGGTATGGTTGCAGACTACTTATTATCCTTACATGCATGCTTCCATTCACGGCAGAGGCACCGTGCTGCAGCCTATCATCACTTCACCAAAATACGATTCTAAGGATTTCACTGACGTGCCTTATCTGGAGGCGATCAGCGTCCATAATGAAGAAAAGAACGAAGTGACGATCTTTGCAGTCAACCGTCATTTAACGGAAGGACTTGCCCTGGATGTGGACTTGCGCAGCTTCGGTGAAGTCAGCATCATCGAGCATATCGTTCTCGAGCATGATGATTTGAAAGCGAGCAATACGAAAGCGGCTCCTTCCAATGTTGTTCCCCATAACAATGGCAACGCCAAAGCGGAGCAAGGGAATGTTACGGCGGTACTGGGCAAAGCATCTTGGAATGTGATCCGGCTGCAGGTGAATGCAGCCCATTAGAATCCTTCAAATACTACAACTGGAAAGAGCAAATCAGCAAACTGCACATTTAAATATTCTTCCGATCGCCATTGCTCAGGGATTCCTTTGAATCAACGAGTAAAGGTTGGAATCCCCCTCACAAAAACGACCGCTGACGCTTCTCCAGAATCATTTAAATGCTCCGTTTACCAAAATTTGCTTAAGAAAGTAGCAAGAGAACTAGTCAAAAAAGCGGTGTAGGGATTGCCCTCTGCACCGCTTTTCATGGGATTTTCTTCTTCTTTTTGATTGTACGTGTAGAAAGAAAATAAAACGGAAGTTATAAAGCAACTAGGCTTGAGTCTGTTTATTTTGAAGCGAAAACGATGTAATACGGTTCCGGATTATCAGATGAATTCTTGGTCTATTGGGTATACACTCCTAGACTAAGGATTCATTTTCGTTCAAGGTGATCGGGTATATAAATCTATCCGCCCGGCGCGCAGGAAGACGCTTATCCTGTAGAAAATCAATCTTCGGATAGTCAACTTACCGTGGATGGGTGCTCGATTCCCCATAAGACTGTCGCGCTCGAAGTGTCGGAAGCTGAAGCTAAAAAACTGCGCGAAGAAGCTGGCTATTCATCCGAAGGAGTAAGCGGAGGAGTCATAGTCGAGTTCAAGAGACTGGTTCCTGCTCTTGAAAAAAATGAACGATCCGGGCTGAGCGATCGCACTTTAGCTATCTATAAGCCGCGAACCCAATTGGAACGATTTAAAAGGCTTAAAACGCAATCACATGGAGAGATACATTCAATGGTTATAACCCAAAAATGCAAAATCAAAGCACTGGAGAACGAGAACAAAGAACTATGAGAAGAAATGGAAAGGCTTATGCTCAGATTTATGAAAAATTTTAGTTGCACTTCATTGAACGGGCAGGATAATTTATTAAACTGTTTGGATATGCTTTACAGTGGCGCTTGACATGCAATCATTTAGTTGCATATAATAGAAACATGGACAAAGTATTTAAAGCACTTGCCGATGGAACTCGCAGAGAATTACTCGACCTCTTGTTCGCGAATAACGGACAATCCTTAGGAGAACTCTGTAAACAAATGACTATAACCCGTCAAGCTGTGACGAAGCATCTTTTGATTCTCGAAGAAGCAGATCTCGTTTCTGTTGTTTGGCATGGCCGTGAAAAGATGCATTATCTCAATCCTGTTCCCATAGGGGAAATTCATGAGCGCTGGATTGGCAAGTTTGAGCGTCACCGAATTGAGGCATTAAACACACTAAAGCAAGCCTTAGAGGAGGATTCTAACCATGAATAAAGCTTCATTTGTTTACACGACTTACATCGCAACTACACCCGAAAAGCTTTGGCAAGCCCTAACTAACAGTGAATTCACCAAGCAGTATTTTTTCGGTAGTGAATTTGTTTCAGATTGGCAGGTTGGCTCCAGCTTTAAATTGATGAATAAAGATAAGGTTGATCATTATGGTGAAGTTCTTGTTTATGAGCCCTATCGTTTACTCACAGTAACCTGGAGCGTCAAAGACGTTGAGGGAGATCGGATGTCTAGGGTTAGTTATGAATTAACACCCTTGAACTCTACTGTTAAACTGACGCTCCTACACGAGGATTTATTAGAGAAGGATATTCGCAAAGATGAAGGAAAGATTGATGGATTTAATAATGGCTGGCCTGTCATTCTCAGCAATTTAAAGAGCTTGCTCGAAACAGGCAACATCCTGCCAGCCTTTTAGTTTATCATTGGTCTTGGCTAAACCTCTGGAAGTCCCCCTACTGGAGTGTAATCGTAGTAAAAACCACGGTTGGCAACGTCTACGTCTGCAATGACAATGGCGTCATTGGGGTTGCTCTTCGAAGGACAATTATCACTCTGTTACTAATACAATTAAATCTAAGGTGAGGTGTACAAATTGGAGCCGAATCAAGCGAATTACTCTGTTAACCATGCAGGTGCATTTTCGAATTTTGGAAACGTCACGGAAGGAATGCTAAAAGGAAAAATTTTTCTAAAAGATTCCTTAAAACTTACGAGCATGGAAGTTTCACTCAATAATCTGCCCCCAAAGGCGGAAATCCCCTTCTATCACAAACACCAAGAAAATGAGGAACTCTACATCTTTCTTAAAGGACAAGGTCAATTTCAAGTGGACGGAAATGAATTAGATGTGTTCGAAGGAACTTCAGTTCGAATCGCTCCTGACGGAGTGAGAGCGTTGAGGAATACGTCCGCTTCAGAAGACCTGTTTTTTATCGTTATTCAAGCCAAAGAGAACAGCCTTACCCAATGGGTGGAGACAGACGGGGTAATCCTGACACAACCTGTCGAATGGGGGAAGAGCGTTGAATTCAACTAACGAGTGATGATAGTTAAACATAAAGGGTTCCACATATTACGCATGACTAATATGTGGAACCCTTTATGTTAATTGATTTTCTTAAGTTTAGGTCTTGATAATTTTCAGTCTAATGGTTTATTTTTTTGACAGTACGAGTTGTTTCGTCAGCGAACGAATCCCTTTTGAGACAGGCCATTTGTCTGTTTCCGCTGTTTCTGCTATTTTCTCATTTTCTCTTTCTGTTCTTTCTGTGCTTTCAGCTTCTTCAATTCTTTCAGCTCTATCGGCTTATTCTTGTTTATCTTCTTTTTATGCTTTTTATGCTTTTTCAGCTCCCTCTGCTTTTTCGATTTTTTCAATTCTTGCTATTATTTCATCTTATTATTCGATCACTATGACTGCTAAAGCTTAACGATACTCACCCTCAGAAGATCGACGGATTGCCCTTCTGCACGCAGCAATAACCGTTGGACGCCTTCCGTTTGAACAGCTGCTTGCATCTGAATAACCTGCCATTCCCCATCCCCAAGCTGCGGCGACCCGATGAAATCACCGTTTAGTGTAATCGACAGCCTTGCGCTATGATCGCCCCGAGCATCAATCTCCAAACGAAACCTTGCAGGAGAGACCAGGTTGGCATCAGGCACTAACCATTCATATTCAACCCAATCGGAGGCGGCTAACCTCACGTAAAGCAGCTCATCCGGCTGCCATGGCTCACCCTTCATATGCTGGAAATTCGGTTCGGATCTTCCGCTGTCTACAAAGCGGATATCAGTCCCATCCATACAGCGGAAACCTGTCTTGCTCTCCATTCGTTCATTAATTCCGAAGCTTTCTCCCTCGCCTCTATAGCCATAGAATATAGCTGGAATGCTGACTGGCGCTCTACGGAACAATGCATGAACCACTGCTGAATGATACGTACAGTGCTCGATAGCCAGATTATCCAAATAGGACCATAATATCCGTTCAGCAGACAGTGCATCCAGCTTACCGCCCTGCATATAGTCAATGAGCAGCTGCCAATCTTCCGGTATATTCACCGAGCATGGCGAATTGGTACAATCAAGCTTCTTCCATGTCCAAAAATTCCATGAGATCTCTTGATCCTCGTATAGGCGAAACGCACCTGTAAACCAATCGCAATTGTTCTCGCCGCCCTCCCCCATATAGATGGGCATATCGAGCTCTCTTCGTTTATCCAAATAGGGCTGTATGCTCTCCGTATCGGGGTTGTTCCAATACTTGTGAAACTGAAGCATAAGGTTAGAATCGAGCCGCTCATCAAATATCGACCAATCTGTCGCCCAGTGCGCGCCTTCCAGAATGATCATATGACGCACATCGACCTCACGAATAGCCTGAACGATATCCCGGTATAGCGGCATGATTCTCCCGTTGTATTCCGCGAACCAATTCGGAAGAGGCTCGTTTAACAGATCATAGCCCGCAACAATCCATTCATCCTTATACCGCTCCGCAAGCAGCCTCCACAATTGAATCGTCAAGCGCCTATACTGCTCATTCAAAAACAGTTCAGGCAGGTCATTCGCCGAATCATCGATATTTGTTCCCGTTTGTCCGCCAGGTGCTCCATGCAGATCCAGTACGGCATACAGCGAATACTTTCGGCACCAGCCGATAGCACGGTCAAGCAGCTCCAAGCGGCCTGGCTTCAGTTGGAGCTCTTCGCCCTCCTCGATCAGAAATCTCGCATTGATTGGGATTCGAACGGAATTAAACCCCTCAGAGGCTATCTGTGCCATATCTGCTTCCGAGATATAACGGTCGTAATAAAGCTCCCAGAATTCAGCCGCTTTCCGGCTGCCTATTAGCTCTTCTATCACCCGCTCGATGCGTCTAGGCCGGTCACCTGCATCGGGAAACCTCCACATGTACCCCTCTGGCAGCAGCCAGCTCCCTAATCCGACGCCGCGCAGCACGATTTCCATGCCGTCCCCGTTGACGATTTTTTGACCGGACGCCCTCAGAAATCCGCTCACTTCTTGATGCTTTTTCAACTAAGTCCACCCTTTCTGCGTTAACCTTTAATCGCACCCTCCGCTATGCCGCTCAATATATACTTCTGGAGCACCAGATAGACAGCCAATATCGGCAGCATGGTTAGAACCAAAGAAGCTAGAATCGCTGACCAATCATTATTGTACTCGCCGAACAGCATATTCGTAGATATCAGCAAGGTATAATAGTCCGAGTTCGTCAGCATCAGCAGCGGTAGCAGAAAGTCATTCCACATCCACAGCGCATTCAGAATCGCAACCGTTGCCGTGATAGGCAGCAGCAATGGGAAAATAATCGTGGCATACAGCCTCAGCTCTCCGCAGCCGTCCATGACAGCCGCTTCATCCAGATCCCTAGGAATCGATTTTACGAACCCATGATACAGGAAAATCGCAAGCGCTACGCCAAGTCCGATGTAGATGAAGCCGAGTCCATAAGTCGTGCCTTGCACTTTAAGCTCCTTGGCGATCTTCACAAGCGTAATGAGGATCGAATGAAACGGAATCAAGGAGGATAAAACAAACAGACTGAATAGAAAACGGCTGAGCTTGCCAGGCGTTCGCGACATTTTGTAACCGGCCATCGAGGCGAATACGACAATGCCGGTAACGCCGATCAGCGTCACGACAACCGTATTAACGAAGCTGCGCATGAAATCTATCTTCTCGTAAGCATCTGCATAGTTGGCGAATGTGACGGATGAAGGCCATGCAAGCACCTGATTCAGCATTTCGCCGTCTGATTTCAACGAATTCAGAACGGCCATATATATTGGAAATAAAGTGATGATGGCCGCAGCTAGAAGGAAGAGAAGGATAAAGGTATGACCTGCGCTGCTTCCCATCGTTGAACGGATCAACCTGCGCGGAGCCTTCATGCTTCCACCTCCCGCTTCTTCATGACCCACAGCTGAATAATGGTCAGAATCAATACAATGACGAATAAAATGATCGCTTTGGCGCTCGCATATCCATATCTCTGGTTGAAGCGAAAGGCTTCATCGACAATGTTGAGGGCAATCACCTGAGTAGACCTGCCCGGACCACCGCCTGTAAGCGCATATACAGCGTCGAACACTTTAAATGAGGTGCTCAGTGTCAGAAAAATACCAATCGTAATAGCCGGATAGATCATAGGCAGCGTTACATACCGAAAGGCTTGCAAGCTGCTCGCCCCGTCAATGGCAGCCGCCTCGCGCAGCGAAGCCGGAACGCCTTGGAGCGCGGCTATATAAATAACCATCTGATAACCGACGCCGCCCCATAGCGATAGAATAATAATCGAATAAAAGGAGTACGCGGGGTCGCCGATCCAAGATTGATCCAGCAGCTGTATACCCGTCTGTTCAGCTAGTATCGGAAGCACCTTCGTAAATATAAATACCCACATAAAACCGCCAATAATGAGACTTAGCATATTGGGCATGAAAAAAATAGTCCGGAACAGTACCTTGCTCCGCTTTCTTGATTCGATGAATACTGCAAGCGTTAACGCGATCGCATTCTGCAGGATTACCATAAAAATCACATACTTGAACGTGAAACCTACTGACTTTATGAAGCTCGGATCATTCGTCAGCGCTTCGGCATAATTGGCGAATCCGACCATCTCGTAGGTGGGATTCAATCCGTTCCAATTCGTCAAGCTGTACCACACGCCGCCGAAAGCGGGAGCAATCGTGAATACTGCATAGAACAGCAGAGCCGGAAGCACGAAAGCCAGAAGAATGACCGTTTGTTTATTTTTCCTGATTGTACTCATCCTCGTCGCTCCAATCGGTCCGCGGCCTTCATTATTGCGCGCTTTTGATGGCGGTAGCCCATGCTTTGTCCATGCTGCTAATAAACTGCTCCTTATTCACTTCTTTGGCAAAATAGCTCTGCAGCAGCTTCGCTTGCTCGTCTGTTACTCCGTTTGGCAGCTTTAAATCTTGATAGGCTTTGCCTTTGGCTACGTATTCTGACGCTTCGTTAACCCAAGGGAATACCTCATATTGATGCACGCTGGATACCGGATTGAATTTCAATTCTTGGAACAACGCGGACGAATCTTTTGCGTCATAGAAATAGTTCAGCAGATCAAGCGCGACTTCTTTGTTTTTGCTCGTTTTGGAAACGGCCAATGTGGTAGAGGTGGACAAATTAATCATCGTTCCCGCAGCATTATTGCTGACTGGCAGCGGGGCAACGCCAAATTCCATATTAGGATTGACCTTCAGAATCGTTTCTGCGTTCCATGGCCCTTGCACCCACATCGCTGCTTTTCCATTTGCGAACTCGGTTGAACCTGCTTCGTTGCCGACCTCAAATGGCTTGGCCGTACCGTTCTCCATAATAAGGTCGATAATGTTGAAAATATCCGATACGTCCGCATATGACGCTTCGCCTTTGTTCATCTTCTCGATCCAATCCTGATGCTCTGACGATACGAGTCCGCCCAAGGACAATGCCGTCATCAGCTGCGGTACCCACGACTCCTGAAAAGCGAGCAGGAAGGGTTTTTTATCGGCTTCGTTCAGCTTCTTTACGACTTCTTTCATCTCATCGAGCGTTTGCGGAGGCGTCAAACCAAGCTCATTAAATATTTCTTTGTTGTATAGATAGCCCCATGACAAGCTCTCAAGCGGAAGCGCAATGATACGCCCCTCATTCATGACTGTGTTCTTTACCGTCTCATACAATGTCTCGGTAGCTGGCTGACCGGTTAAATCCTCTAAATAACCCGCTTTGTCATACGTGTTCAGATCATTGGCATGAACGTCGAATATATCGGGTGCATCGTTCGAAGCAAGTCTTGCCTGCAGCACTTGCTTCGCCTGATCGGGATTCGGCATCTCCAGATCAATGGTGACGTCTATATTTTTCTCCGCCAGCTCCTTTGCCTTAAACTGCTCGAAATACTTCTCGAATTGGTCCTTGAATCTCGGTGAACCAATCTGAACTTTTAATTCCACCTTCTGCGCAGCTTTTCCGCCGTTGCCGCCGTCCGTTTCCTCCGAACCGCATGCCGAAAGCGACATCGCAAGAATAGCGCTTGCCAATCCCAGAACCAGCTTTTTCTTCATTCTCAAATCCCCCTAATTGATTCGGTTAGTTGCTTCTTCAGTATAGGCAGGCGAGAGGCTTGAAGCATTACAGCCGATTAGCAGCTTTTATTGCATAATATTGATAGCGCTTTATTCCAGCTTGCTGTTCTTCGCCTGGCCCGGCGTCATGCCGAAATGCTTCTTGAAGACACGGTGGAAATACGGAAGCTCCGTATATCCGCTAAGCAGCGCCGCTTCTTTAATCGAGACATGCGGCAGCAGCAAGAGATTCCTTGCATGATCCATTCGTTTGCCAATGATATAATCGGTAATCGTTTCATCTCGTGCAGCTTTAAAGGATCTGCTTAGATGTTCTTTGCTGACATAAAATTGCTGGGCAACGCTTTCAAGCGATATCGGGTCTATAAAATGTTTGTCCAAATAGGCTTTCACCTCTCCGATGAGGAGATTTCCTCTCTTTTTCAAAGTCGCTTCGATTCGTTCAATAGCCGCGCTGTATTGGAATCCGATGACTTCTATCCGATCGCTGAGGTTCGTAAGCAGCCGCATAGAATCAGAGCTTAGAATCTGTTCACCCAAATTGTATTCCCCTAAAAACTGCTCCAACAAGGCTGCATAGTCTTCATAGAGCCGCTCAAGCTGCTTGTGACTAAGCCCCTCGGGAAATGTTTCTGCTAATAACTGTTCCAATTTCCCTAGGTTCTGCAGTACTGCCGGCTTGTTCAGCTCAAACAACGCTGCTAGAGTCCGCTGCTTTAGCGATAGATAGCGATCCGACAGCGCCCTGCTTGGAAACGGCAATGGAACGGTGCGTGCCTTCTCATCCGCAACAGATACTGCTTCCAGTTCTGCAGCGCATTTGCGCAGCGCGGCAATCAGCTCATCCGGATCGACAGGCTTGAGCAAATATTCGACAGCCCGTGAGCGAATCGCTTGCTTCATATAGGCAAAATCATCATAGCCGCTCATCACGATAATTTTCACCTGTGGGAATTGCTCGTTCATTTGCTGCAGCAGCTCCACTCCGTCAACACCAGGCATCCTCATATCCGTTACAACGATGTGCGGGGAAAGCTCCACAATAGACCGCAGCCCCGATTTGCCATCCTCAGCTTCGCCTACAACCGTCATATTCAAAACGTCCCATTGCCCAAGAGCCTTTATTACTTCCCGCGACCAAGGCTCGTCATCAATAATAAGCACTTTATGCATAAGCATGTTCCCTCCTTTGCACGGGCAGCTTGATCGCAATGATCGTTCCTTCGTGAAGGCGGCTGAACATACGCAGGCTCGCGCCTTCACCATAATGCAGCCTCAGTCTTGCGTTAACATTCATCAGACCGATGCCTTTGTGGCTCCTCGGTTTCCCTTTGACGTCCTCTCGAGACTCCTCCCTCATGGCGATGCCATCGCTGAGTCTTTCTCTAAGCAATGCTAGACGCGCCCTATCCATGCCCACTCCATTATCCTTAATCAATATCACGCAAGCATCCTGCCTTACTTTAACGCGGATTTGAATGTCCCAGCTTCCCTCCTTAGGCTGAAGCCCATGCTCAAACGCATTTTCCACGATGGGCTGTAGAGTAAACCTCGGCAGCTGTATGCCAGCCACTGCACCTTCATATTCCATGCTGACGGTGCAGCGCCCTGCGAAGCGCTGCTCTTGAATGAACAAGTAATTGCGTATATGCTTCAGCTCATCATCCAATGCCGCAGCATCATTCCCGGAGCTTATGGCGTAACGAAGCAAGTCGCCAATGACATTTGTCAGCTTGTAGATTTCGGGCGCTCCCTTTACAAGCGCCATACCGCCAATGAGATTCAACGTATTATTCAGGAAATGCGGATTAATCTGGGCTTGAAGCGCCATGAGCTGCGCATTCTTCACTTCGATTTCTTTGCGGTATTCATTGTCAATAAGCTCCTTCATCCGCTGCATCATGGAATTGTAGCCTCTTTCAAGCAACCCGATTTCATCAATGCTTTGCACAGAAGTCAACTCGAATTGCTGGATGTGCGCCATTCGCATCGTTCTAGCCAAACGGACGATAGGCCTAGTGATTCGCAACGAGACCATGACCGAAAGTATGATGGAAGCCAGCGCGAACAGCAAACCCGTAACGATGCCCGCCCGAACCGTATTGTTAGCGCTCTCAGTAATGGCCGTGATAGGCAGCGCTTTGATCAAGACAAGCTCTCCGTCGTCCACTCGCTTAATAAAGATATAATGGCTATCCGTCTTTTGGATTTCCAGCTCCTTATTCTGCCTTTCTCCCTGGCCAATCAGCTCAGTAAAGGATGGCATGCCATGCAGCGGAGCTGCGCCAGAGAGCTGTTCCCCTTCGTCATTAATCAGGAAAACCGAGCTGTTCGTTTCTGATTCAAGTATGGCTCCGACACTCTTCCATACTTCCTCATTGATCCGGACTGACAGCCCCCCAAGCAACTCGCGATCTGAGAATCGGTTCATGCTGTGGAATGCATAGATGCCGTTGCCAGATTCCTTGAAATACATATTGATTGGCGTGTTCAGCATTCTGCTCCAGCTACCCGTCCGAATATCGAGTGAATAGCTGAGGCCGCTGCTCTCATTATTGACGGCATACACCTTCTGGCTCTCGTGCGAGTAAAGTGCCAGCTCGTCGATTTTTTTGGAATTGGCGTAATAAGCCTTGATTAGCGTGTCCTGCATGTATTTCTGCGTGCGGAACTGTTCGGAACCGGTTTGGCTGTCCAATACACTCACGCCATCGAGCAGCGGCTGATTAACTTGCAGGGAATAAAACAATACATCAATCTGCCGAATCACCTCATCCAAATATTGATCCGCTGACAGCATTCGTGAGCGGTTAGCCTCAAGCATCTCTTTCTCCACCGAGCTTCGGGTATTGTTCATCGCGATCCACGTGACCGTCAGCACCGGCAGTGTCGTCAAGCATATCATCAACACCATAAGCCTATAACGAATGCTGGCTCGCTTCATTTTCTAATCCCCCTTGCTGAATGCTTACGCATGCCTTGCCTCTATAAGTGTACCAAATCAACGCCTGCTTTCATTGTCTTTTATTAGCGATCAGCATTGCACTTTATTGATATACACCATTGTCCCCCCCTAATTGTCTTCGCACGTCATATGTCTCGCAAGGCTCTAGCACAAGCATTGTATAAGGTAGTTTCATATTGTATAGAAGACTACTAGAAGAGGAGCTGAACAACATGTCTTGCCAACCTTTTTGCCCAACAGTACGGGTGTACGATCCTCCTGTTACCGTCGTTAATGACGTTTTCCACCCGCAAATCGTAGAGGTCGTCCATCAAATCAACGTCGTAAATCGCCATCATTGCGTACCTTGCGAGAAGCACCTTTATCAGTACTGCTATCAGGATGAAGTCGCTTCCGAACAGGACAGCAACAACTCTAACCGTTCCCATAAACGTCATAAAAGCGGTAAATCTTATATATCCAAATCTAAAAAGAAAAAAATGAAATAACGGATTTACGAACGTTCAAAAAGAGAGGTTGCCTTTTCGAAGGCACCTCTCTTTTATTTGCCGCTTTTGCCTATACATATCCGTTCGTACATAACGAAAAAAGCAAAAAAAAAGACCTTTTCGGTCTCTTTCTTTGAAACTGCCTATGAAAATTAATCAATAAAACGATTCCTTGCGGTATTCCGTAAAATGAAATAAGCCCGTTCGATGATTGGAATCTCTTACCTTCTCGATTATTTCGCACAAGCTAACCATCGAGTCAGCATCTCTCGTCGACGAGGCGATCTGATATAGGGTGTTAAAGCTGCCCAAAGCATTTTCTTTGTTTACTGCCCCCGTTTTCAGATTCATTAATACGCGCTCAATTTCGCTGTTAATGAACCACACAATTCTTTTTCTAAGATTTGAATTATTCATGAGCAACCCTCCGCTGTCAATGAAATAGTACCTGTTTAGTATAGCCCTGACCCTGCCAAAACGTTGTCGAAGCGCGAAGTCGAAACACACTTATTTACCAACAAAAAGCCCGTTCCTTCACGCACATTGCGTAAGGGAAAAGGCTTCTTCCATAAAATATTCTGAGTCGATAGATTCAATTCGGCAGTGGATCATGAGGACATCTGTCGGATATTCCGTATTTCATATTTTTTTCGACAAAACGGTTGCTACACTTAAATCCGGTAGCTGACAAAGGCTAAATATCGGCTGTCTGGAGACCACGAGTTAACATTAATGGTCCCTTGACCTCCAAAAAGCTTCACCAATGTTCTCTCTTCACCGCCGTTGACCGGCATGATTCGGATTTCAACCTCTTTGTTAGCGGGATGGTCATTCGGTGCAACATCCCCTTTCCGATAGGTCAAAAACGCGACAGAAAGCCCGTCAGGAGAAACATGAGGGAACCAATTGTTGCTCTCATCGAAAGTCATTTGCGTCTGATCGCTGCCATCCGTATTCATCCGCCACACCTGCATGAAACCGGTTCTTGTAGAATTGAACCATATATGGCGTCCATCTGGCGAATATTCAGGTCCATCATCAAGGCCAAGCGTATCCGTTAACCGTGTCTCCGTACCTCCAACAGCTGGAATCGTATAGATATTATAATCACCGCTTCGTTCTGCACAATAAGACAGCGTCTTTCCATCTGGCGACCAACCATGCAGATAGCTAGGAGCAAGTGCCGTTAGCAATTCAGGATGACCGCCTTCAATCGGAATGATATAAATGCGGGAACGCCCGTCCTCCTGCGTATGATGGCTAATCGCCAGCTTCGTTCCATCCGGAGAGAGTACATGATCATTATTGCAATGGGTGGCATAGCCTGAATCGATGCGTGCACTCTCCAGCGTCTCAAGCTCAAATCGATACAGCTGACCTTTGCTGTTGTAAATCAAATATTTATGATCCGGCGTCCAATTCGGCGCCTCGATTAAATAATCGAACTCTGCCAGCGTTTTACGCTCACCTGTTTGTGTATCGACGATTTCCAATATGCTGTATAACGGTTGCTTTTCCAATGAATTGACCCCCGGTTTCTGCTTGTCCATTCCAGCATCTTCCTTTCTGCCCTGATCATGCGAATCATGCTCTATTCTTTTTTTATTCTCGTTATAACGCATAATGGCTACCGGAAGATTGCCAAGTCCCATTAACAACGTTCCAAATAGAGGTGAAAGCTGATAAAAGGTCGGCTTTTGTATGCCATTTCCGACTGGACCTGTTTTGGGCTGACTAACGTCCCAATAGATATATGCGATAAAAAAAAGCGGCATAACGATACAGAATACACTTGTCACGATATAAGTGACATATTTATTCATATGATCTCTCCAATGCCCAGTGTCCTCTGTGCAAGCTTATACCGTTGCTGTTTCACCTGGCTTTAGTACCAATCCCTTTATTCCTTTACTTTCCAGAAGCTGGACATAATGCTCTGCCTCTTGCTGGATAACCGGGAAGGTGTTGTAGTGCATAGGAATGACGAGCGTAGCATTAAACCATTCAGCAGCCTGCAGCGCATCTTCAATACCCATCGTGTAATGATCGCCAATAGGTATAAATGCAATGTCAATCGCATGTCTTTCGCCGATCATTTTCATATCGCTGAACAGTGCGGTATCACCCGCGTGGAGAACAGTTAAGCCCGCCATATTGACGATATAGCCCGCAGGCATGCCTCCGTAAATAATCGTTTTCTCATCGGATAATACGATCCCTGAGGAATGAAACGCTTGCACCATTTTCGCCTTGGCAAATCCAAGATCTACCGTCCCGCCGATATTCATATCGATTGTTTTTACGCCTTTCCAGGACATATAAGCGGCAAGCTCGGCAATCGCAACTACGGGCGCATCATTGCTTTTGGCGATAAGATCTGCATCCAATATATGATCCATATGTGCGTGCGTCAGAAGTATAGCATCTGTCTTGATCTCCTCTGGCTTGGTCACAGCAAGCGGATTGCCTCTCAAAAAGGGATCGATCACAAGCGATTTGTCTCCATCTACCATTTGAATACAAGAATGTCCATGATAAATCAATTCCATTGTACGCTCAGCCTCCGTTTGCGATATGGTCTATCCGATATTTACATGCATCATATGAAATGTCTTAGTCGAAACTTAAAGCCGTACAATTGCAATAACGCGGGCTACGGAAGAATCTGCTTGAATTCGCAGAGGAAGCGCAATAACCTCAAAGGCTCTTACGCCAATTAATCGGTCTACATGAGCTAGGTTTTCAATGATCGGAATTTGACTGCTGAATAAGGCCTGATGGCATTCGTATGGAAGCTTGTCTGGTGAAGGCGTATCCAATCCGAGCATTTTTACTTTTTTGCGAATGAGCAGATCAACAAACGCTAAGGACAATGTCGGATAGTCCTCAAAATAGGCAGGCTGGCCATAAAGCTTGCCATGCCCCGTGTGCACAAGCACGATATGCCCCTCCTGAATGAGGGCTTCGTACTCTTCCTTGTACTCGACAAGGTCAGTACCATTCGTATCAATCAAAGTACCTTCCCCAACAAATGTGGTGATCGGAATGTCACTTATGTACTGCTGCACATCCAGTAAGTGCATAGGTCCATCGATATGGGTGCCTGCATGCATATTGATGGACAATTGATGATTGTTGAAGCCGTCCACGCCGAATTGCTGTGTATGGATGATGCTCGTTTCGTCATCTCCAGGGTATACAGGCATTCCGGTCATTACCTTATGGGTTAAATCAATAACCAAACTGCCGCAGCTCCTTTCTGCATTGCTCATTCAACACTGCTTTCTTTGCGTTCCGATCTTACATAAAAACTATAACATATCTGTACTTATAGAAAAACAAGGAGCGGCGCAAGGATAAATGGACATTACCTGTATGTGCTAGAGGCGCGGATAGGAGACAATTGAGGAGTTTATCAGATAAACTGCGGAGATGCTTTCTTCGCCTTTAGAGCGCTTGCCGCAATAAGGAGGCTTTAGTGGAAAGTGAAGTTTGGATCACCTTGCGTTTCATTAGCTGCATGCGATGCCCGCACTCGTGCGTGAAAAACGCTTCATCATAAAGGAGTTCTGCCAGCGCGCTGGACGCGGCCTGAGAGGCGAGATCCTCGTCTTCGAGCAAGTAATATGCGACTTGATAGGCATAGTGTTCATGCTGCTTCAAAACCGCAGCCCTCTGCATCATCACGCTTCTTGTCATCGTGTCCAATCCCTCCCTGCAGCCCATAGTCGTCTCTTTAGCTCAACTATACACAAGACGGCAGCGCTCACCTAGTACCATATTTCTATGGTACCAGGCAGCGTCGGGAATGAAAAAACGGCAAGCATTGGAATGTCCAAGCTTGCCGTTTAACCTTGCCGCTTAAGCTAAAGGAACACGCTTAGACAAAGCTTCAAACTTCACTAAGTGCGGGTTGATCTGCGCTTGAAGATTTTTCAGATACGCAAGCGTTGCTTTGTTCTGCTTAATTAATGAAGGATTTTCGTTAAAAGCAATGGAGTAATGCTTCATAACGTTCCCCTTTTTGTACTGGATCAAAGGGAATTTCCCCGTTTTCCAAGCGTCCTTCATATTAACGTTCGTGCCTGTAATTTGCAGGTTCATCTTTGCATCTTTGTAGTTGTAGCTGTAAATAGGATCAGCCTTCTTATGTGCAACGGAGTAGCCAGCAGCAAAAATATCATTGGCAAATGTACCGAACTGGATTTTATGATATTCAACCACGCCCAAATAATCGGTAATTTTCGTATTTAAAGAACCATTACCTACTTTAATATCGTTTTTCCACTCACCATTATATGTAATAACAATATCTTTGCTATCTTCCTTGTACTTGTTCACATACGTACCCGTGCCGGTACGTTTGCCGTTAACCCAATCACCGGAATACGATTTCGTGGAATACCATGTCATTGTACCTTTACCGTGCGGTTGCCCATCTTTTACTTGACCGTAATAATTTTCGTATTTGGAAATTTGCAAAAACTCTTTTTGGGCGCCAGCTTCAACCTTTGAAGCAACTCCACCTACCGTTAACACAAATACCAATGCAAAGCTGAGCAACATCATGACCGTTTTTTTCATTGACCATCACTTCCCCTTATCTAGTTATATAGTATCATTCTATTAGGATAATAAACACGGTATGCAATTTCGAAACAGGCTTAAAAACATATTTAGGGTTTTATTTCATTTGTATATGCTTCGTCAGTTATACATCCTCCGTTGTTATGGCATACAATGCGTGGTCTTCCCATTCGCCGTTGATCTTCAAGTAGCGTTTGGCCAGCCCTTCATGCCGGAAACCAGCTTTCTCCAGAACGCGGACAGACGCCAGATTTCGCGGCATTACGCCTGCTTGGATACGGTGAAGGCCTATTTCCGAGAATGCATACTCAAGCACTAATCCAATTGCTTCCGTCATATATCCCTTTCCGTTATGCACCTCATCCATGAAGTAACCTAGACTGGCATTCTGAAAGGGTCCGCGGGCAACGCCGGAAAGCTCGATTCTCCCCATTAACGACTCTGATTGTTTTTCAAATACACCAAACACATAATTACGGTCTTCTTCTGCTCCCTGGATGCCAGCTTGGATAATTCGCCGCTGCTCTTCCAGCGTGAAATATTCATCCGGTCGGATCGGCTCGAAGGGCTTAAAAAAATAAAAGTTCCGCTGTCTTATTGCATGTAATTGTTCCGAATCCTTGTCAGCCATCAGCCGAATATAAACTCGGTTACCGTTCATTAATTTGATCTCCTCCGTGTTTTAAATTATTTTGAAAATTCTGTTCTCTTTTCTGTATAGATTTACAAAACTCACACATAATAACCTCACATCCCATGAAGGAGTGATTGAAATGAGCAGAAGAAATTCGAATACATTAGTTGTACCGCAAGCAAGAGGCGCGATTGAGCGATTGAAAACAGAAGCCGCACAGCAACTTGGCGTAGCCTTCTCACAAGACGGTTACAATGGCAATCTGTCCACACGCGATGCAGGTTCAATCGGTGGTTATATTACGAAAAAGCTTGTTCAAATTGCGGAGCAGCAACTAGGCCAACGCAATTTCTAAAGCAGCCTTCGAAAAGCCCTCCGAGCTGGAGGGCTTTTCTTCTGCGCTTACTTCCTTAAATGGTAAGGTACCGTTGCGATAACGACATCTTTTTGCGCGTACAGATAGGCACGCAGCATCAAGCTCGTTTGGTTGTGCAAGAAGTAGTGCCACCAATGCTTTGTAATAAACTGCGGGATAAGAACCGTAATATGATCCGTTTCGGAAGTTTTCCACTCAATCGTATCAATAAACCTCATGAGCGGCCGAATGATGCTACGATAGCTCGAACGGAGTACGATGAGCCGCACTCCAGGATTCCACTCCTCCCATTTTTTCTCCATCCGCTCAATATCCTCGTCGTCGAACCCGACATAGACAGCGACTACGTTGTCCGTCAATGACTTCGCATAGCTAAGTGAATGATTGACGACGCGAGTGATTCCAGCGATCGGCACAACAATCGTGCTCCCTTTGATAACAGGCTTATCTTCGTTCATGTTGATCCGCAGCTCATTCGCCATATTCATGTAATGACGATGAATGCCATAAAACAACATAATAACCAGCGGAAGGAAAATAAAGACCATCCATACATGGCTGAACTTCGTAAATATAAAAATAAGCGTAATCGCAAGCGTGGTGAGCATGCCGATCGTGTTTATGATAAGACGCGTCTTCCAGCCAGAAGGTTTCAGCTTAAACCAACGCACCATCATTCCAAGCTGAGAAAGCGTGAAAGGAATAAATACACCAACCGCGTATAATGGGATTAAATTTTCTGTGTTGCCATGGAAGGCGATAACAAGCAATGCGGATAATACGCCCAATATTATGATTCCGTTCGAGAACCCAAGCCGGTCGCCGCGTGCCATAAACATATTCGGCATGTATTTATCCTTCGCCAGCATGAAAGAAAGCAGCGGGAAAGCAGCATAGGCTGTATTCGCAGCCAGAAATAGAATGAGTGCTGTTACTCCCTGAATGATATAGTAGATCACGCCTCTTCCGAATGTTGCGTTCGCGATTTGCGATACAACTGTTTCTTTCTCATTCGGCATAATGCCGTACCAATAGGCCAGCAAGCTAATGCCGATGAACATCGCACCTAGAATCGTTCCCATCATGATCAGCGTCTTTGCTGCATTGCGTTCGGCAGGCTGTTTGAAGTTCGGTATCGCGTTAGACATAGCCTCCACGCCTGTTAATGCAGAACAGCCTGAGCTGAAAGCTTTCAATAATAAAAACAAGCTTATGTTCGATACCGTAGCGCCAAGCTCTGGGACGGCTGTATGTGCGCCGCCTGCCATAAACTTAACAACGCCTGAAATGATAAGGATAAAGATGGCAATAACAAACAGATACACCGGCATGGCAAGTACGGAGGCCGACTCTGTAATTCCCCTGAGATTAATGATCGTCAGTAAAACAATCATGACTAATGCGATGGCAACCCGATGGTCATGCAGCGACGGAAAAGCAGAAGTGATCGCGTCCGTTCCCGCAGACGTGCTGACCGCAACCGTCAGTATATAATCCACGAGGAGCGAGCCCCCTGCCAGCAAGCCCGTAGAAACTCCGAGATTATCCTTAGCAACGATATATGCCCCTCCGCCGGCTGGGTAAGAGAATATCGTTTGCCGGTACGATAAAATAAGCACTAGCAATAGTCCCAATACAGCTATTGATATAGGAATCGAATACCATACTGCCGCAAATCCGGCAACCATGAGTACGAGCAGTATTTGCTCTGTTCCATATGCAACAGATGATAGTGCATCGGAAGAAAGGACCGCGAGCGCCTTCAGCTTGCTAAGCTTTTCCCCTTCGATCTCCGAGCTTTTCATCGGACGCCCGATCAGAATCCGTTTGAACCTGCTAACCATGTTGACTCCCCATTCCTTAACCATAGGTGTTAATAACTTGCTTCCTTGTTTAACGGCAACAAAAAAAAGCCGCAGGAAAGTAAGGACTCTCCCGCAGCTTTCCAAAAAAAGTTGGATGGCTGGCGTTAAGTTCCTCTCTTGGACGCTTACGAGGTTAGCTGACGGATTCGGGCGCAAAAGTCGCCCTACGGTTGAAAAGCTCCAACCGATTCACCCCTGAGCACGGTCCACTTGGATCCACGCTCTTTGGTTCCCCCGATTCTTTGTCAGAATTCAGCGATTAAGGATTATAGCAATCAATCGTTTGCAATGATCACGCTCTGAATCTTACTCCTCTGCAAAGCCATTGTAAACGAGCATAAATGGCTAAATTATTTTAAATTGGAATATCGCGCATTCATTTAACCGCTTACATTGCGATGAATCTTTCCGTATCACGTTTATGCTCTTGTTATCTTCGCTTTACAACATATGAGCAGCGCTTACTGCACCTTGCACCGCTTAAGCAACGATTTCAAGTTTGCAAATCGAATTCCTTTTAACGCGCTACAAAAAAAGCAGCCATCGAAGCTGCTTTCTCATTTAACCTTTTTGAATTTTAAAATGAAACTCCCACTTCGCTACGTTCCCCGAATACCTGCCACGATTTTCTACAACCGAGACTTCAAGCTTCTTGTTCACCGCTTTTGCACCGATTGCCGATACTTTAACACTCGCGTCCGTCGCACCGTCGTCTGGATATTTATCCTGCTCCTGTGCCTCCGCTCGCAGCTTAACGAGATCGGTTGCTTTAAGGTTGAGGACTACCGATGCGCCTTCCTTTACTTCTTTCCCGTTTATCGTCGCTCCGCTCCACCATTCATTTCCGACACTGTTTTTCTCAATAAGCTCAGCGCTTACAAACGTTACCTTTATCTTGATCGTCTTGGCGGCTGCAAACAACGGCTGTGCTGATAAAGATAAGAGAAGAATGATGCTGATAATGGCCGCGGTAAATGATTTCTTCATTTCGGAATCCCCTTTATTATCTCTATTATTCCAATATATTCTATCACGACTATTGACTCAGGTCTACGGACTCTATCAAGTTTTTAACATACTCAAATGATTATGAGTAATCATGATTTATCCTTTCAAATGACGACCTCTCAAAAACAAGGAACCCGCGGCACTGATGTCGAATACAGCCGGAAGAGAATTCAATAGGAGGAGGATACTGTATGTCATTCCCGTTCAAAGCTGCCGATTATCCTTCGAGCCCTGGCTGCTATCTCATGAGAAATAAGGATGGCCGAATGATTTATATCGGAAAATCCAAAAATCTGAGAAGCCGGCTTCGCTCTTATTTTTCGAAAAAGCATACCCATAAAAAAATCATCCAGCTTGTGCAGGAGATTGCATCGATCGAGGTTGTTCTTGTCAATAATGAGGCGGAGAGCCTATTGCTTGAAAATAATTTAATTAAAAAGCATAAGCCTCCATTCAATAGAGCATTGAAAAAAGATAACAGCGGATACGCCTACTTGCAGCTTACGGCTGAACCGCTTCCAAGGCTGGACGTTTATTACCGGAACCGTACCGGCAAAGCACATCCCCGTGAGCTTACAGCTCCGCAGCGACTAGGACCATTCAAAAACGCGAGATTCCGGGATGCGCTGCTTGAATTTGTAACCGAGCACTACGGCCTCCGCACCTGCAAAACGATGCCCAAAAAAGTCTGCTTGCTCTATCATATCGGAAAATGCAGTGGCGTATGCGAGGAGAAAATTTCAAAACAGGAGTATCTGAGCCATGTCGATCAAGCCTCGGTGCTGCTTGCTCACCGCGGAAAGGCATTAATTCAAACGCTATATCAAAAAATGGACGACTATGCCTCCCGAATGGAATTTGAGAAAGCACAGCAAATGCTAGTCAGCATTAGAAATTTGGAGCAGGCTTCTGATAAGCAAATCGTTGACCGAGAAGCGTTCATCGATCAGGATGTTATTTACTTCGGGTCCTTGCACGCGATGGTCGCGAAGGTGCAGGCTGGCATGCTAACCGATTTCCAGCTGTATAAGCTTGAACCATGCTCCGAAAATGCCTGTGACCAGTTTCTAATGACTAGATACGCGAATGAAATGCCAGATGAGCTGATCGTGAACAGGCTTACCGACCGAAAGAAGGTTCAACAATTTTTCAAAACAAAACGCCGAGCTCCGCTCCTCACCGAGCCCAAACGAGGTTTAAAGCATGATCTGCTGCAGCTATGCAAGCATAACTATGAATATCGCATCGAACATTTGTCACCTGCGAGTAGGTAATCCGCTTAAGATCATCGTCGAGGTATGGGCATACACGTGATAATCCTTTCCTACTTCAAAATGATAGCCTCAATCACCGTACCCAAGCTCCGTATGTACCTTAAGCTGAGATTGTGCTGCTCCTTTCCATATTTGATTCGTTTCGACCAGCACAACTTAGAGCTGTTCGTCAATCAATTGTGCGCTCACTTATAACTTATTGACCATTGCCCTGCACGGAAACAGAACAGGCTGCCGATTAAATATCCGGCAGCCTGCTTTTGATATGTGTTTCTATATAAGTTGAACGAATGAATGATCTTTCAAGCGGAGAGAATAAAGTCGTTCTGGAGAAATGGAATGTTCGCTTTTGCAGACCAAATGGTACTTCGAAATATTCTTAAATATATTCTTGAAGGCGAGCAGAAGACCCGTAAGTAGTCCGCTTCATTGCCGAAGCATCCTTACTTACGGGTCCGTACTTGCTTGGAAGGACTATTTATTCGAACGTTTTTTGGAAGATACTTTAGCACGTTTCTTTTGTTTCGCACTTGAAACCATAACGTTTTTCTCCGTATGCGTATATTGATGCTGATAGACTGGGCAGCAATGATGCTGCTTCACCGTTTCGATATTTTGAATGACATTCACAAGCTGCGGATGGTAATAATTCTCGTATTGCGTAATTGGCGGATCATAAATCGTCTGCGTTGGACAATCGGGACAAAATTCAGCTTCGTTCACGCCGCCTACATTTCCCATATTATTGTAATAGTTACGGTTCACAATAATTATCCCCTTCCTGATTTGGAATACACCTTATTGTATTCACGAAGAGGGAAAACGACCTGTACGCTTGACCCGCAAGGCAATGGCCTGTTATGTTTCAGCGGTTTGCAGGCCGAGAGATTTACCGTGTAACTTGAAATTTACTCCATGCCATTTGTCCCCTCTTACCTCTGTCTCATGCATCTACTCCTTGCACCGTCGCTTTGCCAGCAACGTCAATTCAAGTCTATTGGGTTTCATCCATAAATGCTCTAAAGTTTTCAACGATTTCTTTGGACCTTGTATGATGCAAATAATGCCCTCCTTCAAAGGTCATCACTTTGCCATGCACAGAATCCTTGGCCTGCTCTTCGTGCAGCGGTATCCAATTCTCTACGTCTGTATTGTTCGCTTGTATAAAGAAAACAAGCGGAAGTTCTTTTGGGAACGCTACATTTCTTGCTGCTACAAAATTAGAATAAATATGTTCCATCTCATTTAGAGTGGTGGATTCATACATGTTTTTGAGAGAGAGCATTCTCATTTGTTCTTTAGTCCCCTCATCAAAAGGCAGGCCCGCATAGGGATCTTCTCCGAATTTCAGCATCAATCTGCCGAAGCCCGATTGTTTAAGCAGTTTAAACATTCCGATTGGAAATTCAACATCCATTCCGCCTTGCGTGGGAACGCTGCTGTCGATTCCAGCAAAAGCACTCACTTCGTTCGGATACGTATTGACATAATCGATCCCGTAAATGCCTGCAATAGAGTGACCCATTAGTATGTAACGGTCAATATGAAGACTCTGCAGCGCTTCGTGAATCTCACTTACAATATTTTCAGTCGTCCGTTCTTTCGTGGTTCCGTCACTTAATCCATAACCAAACGGCTCAATTACGACAACTTTATAAAACGGTGACAGCTCATCAATTAGAGGCTTAAAATCAAGTGCTGGCGCTGCCGTTCCATAGCCTGGCAGGAGCACGACTGTTTCCTCGCCTTCTCCTTGAATCAGAACATTCATCTGTTTCCCATCTACGGGTACGAGCTGACCATAGGCCTCAATTTTCCCTTGTTCCGATTTGCTGCTGACCTTGTTAACAATAAAGACAATGACAATAAAAACCATGACAGCTATAACGAGTACGGCTAACGATTTCAGTATATTCTTAACTATTTTTTTCAATTTACTAGCTGGATTCTTACCTGTTGTTGCATCCGACCCCATTTTCTTTGCCTCTCGTAATTTCACTCGCATCTTCTCCTGTCATCTTCTCTGTATTCGGCTCCCGCCACAAGGACAAGCTTACATGACCAAAATGTACTCTCCATGACGCCAATATGAACGGAATATGAACGGACAAAAAAAATGCTGCGCCATCATGCAAGAAAGCTTGCATATGCTACCGCAGCATGGAGAATAAGAGACAGCTTAAACCAAACATTTTATGTTATTGAGAAACAGCTTGTCAACATTCTCTATTGAAATGAAATTACGCTGTCGGAGCTTTGTTCGGCAACGTCACCATAAAGGTCGTTCCCTTCCCTGGTTCACTTTCCACTCGGATATCGCCTTGATGAAGCGATACGATCTGCTTAACGATGGCGAGCCCCATACCGCTGCCGTCATATTTGCGACTGTGAGAACGATCTGCCTTAAAAAACCGTTCGAAGATCCGCTTCTGATCCTCTAAGGAGATACCAATACCCGTGTCGGATATTCGGACAGTCACGTTTTTGGTATCTGATTTGATGCCAACGCTAATAATTCCGCCAGCCTTGGAAAATTTAATGCTGTTACCGAGTATGTTGGTCCATACCTGGTTGAGCTGATCATGATCAGCCGTTAGCGTAATTGCCTTCAAATGGAGCTCAAAATGGATGCTGCGCGCCGACCATTGCGGCTGAATCGCAACAATTACGCGTCTTATCTGCTCATCCAGTCTGAGCGTTGCCAGCTGCATCTGCTGCGACTGCGATTCTAGCAAGCTTAGCTTTAACAGGCTATCGCTCATCTTGGACATCCGCTCTGCTTCCGTAATAATGATATCAAGATAACGGCTTCGCATTTGAGCTGCAATGTCATCTTGCTTAAGTGCGATAGCATATCCGGATATCGAAGTGAGCGGAGACTGCACTTCATGTGAAACGTTCGCTACGAATTCTCTGCGCAGCTGCTCCAACTGCTGTAGATCGCGCATCATATCTTCGAAGCTGCGAGCCAAAGTGCCCAGCTCGCCTGATTGCTTGATATTCAACTTAACATCGAAATCTCCAGCAGCTATCCGTCTAGTCGCTATTGTCAGTTTTTTAATCGGCCTAACGAGAAATATAGAGGCAATCAGAACAAATATACTTCCTATAATCAAAGAAAAGCTCACGAAATATAATGCCCACTTTATGACAAAAGCGGCCGAAGGCGGCGCGAGTGGCTCGAGAAACATCGCTTTTGTTCCAATCTCCGTTTTCAAAGGCATCCCTAAAAGAACGGTAGCAAAACCAATCGTATTGTATTGAACCATTTCTCCATGGAGGACTTTCCCAACTTGTTCTTTCGTTACAGCAGCAATCTTCTGCCCGTGAACCTCTCCATAAGACTTGAATTGACCGTCTGCATCGTAAATTCGAATGTGATAGGAATTGAGCATCTTCAATTCGCTTACGAACGCATCCGCTTCACGCAGCGGAAAAGTCTCATAGATCTGTGCAATGTCTTGCCCAAAATTACGCAATAGAATTTGCGAGTTTTCGCTTAGTTTTTCTTCAAATAACCAAGTAGCCAAAAAAAACGCGATGACCGTTCCACCGACCACGGATACTAGAAAAATGAAGACTACACGTGTATATAAAGATTTAATCACGCTTGCACCTCTAGACGGTAGCCTAGCCCACGAACCGTTTCAATATGAAAATCAGGTGTAGTCGCAAACCGCTCGCGCAGTCGTTTAATATGTACGTCTATCGTTCGATCATCGCCTGCGTAATCGAGTCCCCATATTTGATCGATCAGCTGCTCGCGCGTATAAATTTGCCCAGGCGTTCCCGCCAGCTTATAAAGCAATTCAAACTCCTTTAGCGGCAGCGTGAGCGACTCCGTCCCTCTCATCACTTTATAAATCTGCCGATCAAGAACGACGCTGCCCAGACGAATTGTCTGCGTGGAACCAATCCGGTATCGTTTTAGCAACGCTCTAACGCGTGCCGTCAATTCCAACGGATCGAATGGTTTCGTCAAATAATCATCCGTCCCCAGCTGGAACCCTTTCACTTTCTCCCATGTTTCGCCTCTCGCAGTAAGCATTAGCAGCGGAAGATCCGGATTGCTCCTTCTGAGCTCCTTGCATAACGTCCAACCGTCCATAATCGGCATCATAATATCGAGAACGACAAGATCAACATGCGTCGAAGCATAAATAGCAAGTGCTTCCTTTCCATCCGCAGCTTCCACCGTTTCGAATCCGTCGTTGCGTAAAAACAAACAGACAAGTTCGCGAATGTTCGCGTCGTCATCCGTAACCACTATAGTAGCCATTCGTTCCCTCATTCCTTGTTTTCCATCCCATATCGTATTAACCATTATACTATACAAAGCCCATTCATGATTATGGAAGGCTCGTAAGCTCATTTCCATCTGAAAAGAACGACGTCTTAAAGCTTCGTTTCCATCTGAAAAGAACGATGTCTATAAGCTGCGTTTCCATCTGAAAAGAACGACGTCTTAAAGCTTCGTTTCCATCTGAAAAGAACGATGTCTTAAAGCTTCGTTTCCATTTGAAAAGAACGACGTTTTAAAGCTTCATTTCTTCTCTGTAAAGTAATAAAGCAGCGCGATGACCGGGAATACAATGCCGATCCACAAAGCTGCGCTCCAGCCTCCCCATGCGTAAGCCCATCCGCCTACCGCGGATCCCAAAGCCCCGCCAAAAAAGAAAATAGCCATGAAAAGACCGTTTAATCTGCTGCGGATCTCCGGACCAAGTGCAAAAATCGCGCGTTGCCCGAGTACAAGATTGGCCGATACACCTGCGTCCAACAGGATGGCTGATACCACTAAAACGGTTATTCCAATGTAAGAATTTGATTGTATGACCAGCAGTAGTAAAACGGAAACAATAACCATGCTAAGAGCTATACCTGTGGCGGATCTAGTCCAGCCGCGGTCAGCTAATCTACCAGCCACAGGCGCAGCTATCGCGCCTGCCACACCAACAAGCGCATACAAAGCAATCGCTTTTTGAGAAAAATGAAAATCGGGACCAGATAATAATAGCGGAACAGTAGTCCAGAACAAGCTGAAGGTTCCAAACACGCACGCATGATAGACGGCACGACGACGCAAGATCGGAGTTGTTCGCAGGAGATGCCACATGGAACTAAGCAGAGCTCCATAGCTTGTACTTGACGTTGGCCTTCTCTCTGGCAGCACTTTTGATAGGACGATCGCCAGCACAATGATAGCTGCAGCCGATACCGCGAATATACTAGGCCAGCTAAAGTAATCAGCCACCAAACTCGACAACGGTCGCGAGAGCATGATGCCAAGCAGCAGGCCGCTCATGACATTGCCAACGACGCGGCCGCGCGAGGAATCTGAAGCAAGGTATGATGCAAAAGGTACAAGCACCTGTGCTGCGACCGACCCCAATCCGATAAATAAGGAAGCTGCCAAAAAAAGAATTGGGCTTTTCGTCATGGCCGTAACAACCAAAGCAACTGACGTAAGAAGCAAGGATAATACGACTAGCCTTCGGTTTTCAACAAGATCGCCCAAAGGCACGATAAAGAGTAAGCCAAGGACATATCCGATTTGGGTCAAGGTCACGATTAAGCCAGCACTGCCAGCAGACAACCCGATTGAAGAGCTAATTAAGCCCACCAATGGCTGTGCATAATAAAGATTGGCTACAATAATTCCACATGCGGTCGCAAGAAGTACAGTTAACCATGTCGGAATATTCTGTTCGATTGTTTGTTTATTTGATGCATTCATAGCAATCACTCCTTAATTTTGGTAAGTATACAGAGCTTAATCGGTTGCCTGTTCATCATGTGTTGTTTAATAACATCCCCCTCGGCTCTTATTTTAAAATCAACGATTGACATGATGACGCGCCAGAGCAAAATCGAATCCATGAGTGGGAATAAGTAGTTTTGAACGAAATACTAATGTCCTTTCGCCTCCATCAATTAAATACTAAACGTATCGTTTATTAATTATGTTTAAATCATATACTGAACGTATCGTTTTGTAAATAGGCATTAATGCTTTTTATTCTGTCTTCATCTTTGATATACTATACGTACAGTTTATATATGAAAATCTGAAGGGAGTGATTAGCTTGGAGGCAAAAAGAGGACGGCCGCGTAACGTTAAAACGCAACATTCGATCCTTACCGCTTCTTATGAATTATTGCTGGAAGATGGCTTTGGATCGGTCACCGTTGAAAAAATTGCTGATCGCGCTAAGGTGAGCAAAGCAACGATTTATAAATGGTGGCCTAATAAGGCAGCTGTTGTGATGGACGGTTTTCTAGCTGCCGCTGCGGCAAGACTGCCCGTGCCTGACACTGGTTCGACATTCGATGATATCGTTATTCATGCCACAAATTTAGTTCGGTTTTTGACAAGCCGCGAGGGTACGATCATTAGGGAGCTATTAGGCGAGGGGCAGTTTGATTCCGGATTGGCGGACGCCTACCGGACAAGGTATTTCCAGCCACGTCGGCTTGAGGCTAAGAGCCTTCTAGAAAAAGGGGTTCAACGCGGAGAATTGAAAAAAGATCTTAATCTTGAATTAAGCACCGATCTCATTTACGGTCCTATTTTCTATCGTTTGCTCGTGACAGGCGGAGCATTGGACGCTTCCTATGTGCAGCATTTGGTGACGAATGCATTTGAAGGAATCAAGCCGAAGTAAAGCAAAAGACGATGACGATGACAATGACATAGTCAATGACAATGACAATGGCAATGACATAGTCAATGACAATGACAATGGCAATGACAATGACAATGACAATGACAATGACAATGACAATGGCAATGACTATGACAATGACCGACGGAGAACGCATTCCTCCAATGGTTATATCCCGCCATTACAGCGTTTTGAGGCGGTTTTATATTTAGACTAGCAGTTGTAATTAGGTTTCTTACTGTCTACATAATTAAGTCAAGGTCAGTGCAATGTACACTTTACTCCATAATCGATTGGTGAGTGAAAAAAGACAATAATCAGTTGGTGAGTGAAATATAATCGATTATGGAGTGAAATGAGACTATTCGCCCAACGTAGGACAAGCTACGCTGCACTTTGTACACTCTATTCGTCTTTTAAGTAATCAGAGCCTTGCTACGTTGTAGTTTTTGCAACAGAATGGCGCTGTTGGAACCATATTTCACTCGTAAGGCTGATTCTACTGCACTTTCTGCAATGTAGCCTCTCACGGTTCTCTTTATATGTGGTTTCTATTGTACAAAGTGCAATGTAACTGAAGTAATGGAAGGTATTGGTTGGCTATGGTTGGCTATGGTTGGCTATGGTTGGCTATGGTTGGCTATGGTTGGCTATGGTTGGCTATGGTTGGCTATGGTTGGTGATGGTTGGTGATGGTTGGTAATGGAAGTTAATCATAAGTATGGTTGGTTATCTCTGATTTTCTCCTGCAAATGTGTTTTTTATAGACTCGTTGGCTACTTCAGCTTTCTACAGCTTACCCAGCTACTTTGTCGTTTCTAGTGGTTGGTTTTTTTACTTGATTGGCTACTTCAACTTCCCCCTGTCGACTACCCAAGCTACGCTGCACATTGTACACTCTATACATTTGGAGACATAGCAATGAATTTGAGAATGATCAGAATTGGCAAGATATTAAGCGTTTTTTCCAAATGATGGGTGGTCAATCGGACATCTGGTATGCAACTAATATTGAAATTATTGATTATATGGATGCTGTCGAAAGGCTTCAGTTTACACTAGACAGCTCCGTCGTTCATAATCCAAGCAGTTTAGCAGTATGGATAACGGCCGAGGGGCAAACTGTTGAAATCGCAGCTGGACAAACCGTGCAGCTCGATTGAGTGTTTCGAAGACAAGTTGAAAAAAACGATTTCCGCTTGACTGTACCGGTACAGATCATCGTTTTATCTGTTGTTGCATTCCGACTAATCGTTTACGCTAGACACATCAGCCCCGCGAACTACTGCGACGGCATAGATAGTGAATCCGGCGAGGTGGCCCAATATGATTGCATTGACTGCACAAGAAATAAGAGCTTATTTAAACCGGATTGGCATCGTCGACATCGAGGCTCCAACTCCATCCTTTTTATTCAAGCTTCACAAAGCGCATGTGAGAGCCTTATCCTGGCAAACCGTCGATATTTACGGCGGGAAGCCTGCTTCCATTGATTACAAACAATCGATAGCACTTATCATTGGTGGCCGCAGTGGCTATTGCTTCCACTTGAATGGAGCGTTCAGCGCTCTGCTGCATTCCTTAGGGTACAACGTTTCGCTCCACCGGGCGGGTGTTCAGCCGATTGGAACGGAGCCGCGCATCAATTCTTTTCATCTCGGCGTATTGGTGAGGCTTATGGATAGAGCTTGGATTGTTGATGTCGGGCTTGGCGATATGCCATACGAGCCCTTGCCATTGGTTTACGGAACGTACGAGCAAGCGCCGTATACGTACCGGGTAGAATCGTCCTCCGTTTCCCCTGGCGGCTGGCGTTTGGCTCATGACCCCCATGCGTCCTTTATTGGTGCGGATTTTGACCCAAATGTCGTATTGGATATCGGAATTTTCAAAGAAAACCATCATTTCTACAGCACCTCGAAGAACTCTCCATGGCATAATGTATTCCTGCTTCGGAACCGGAGCGAAAAGGAAGGGCATGAGCTTCGTGGCTGCATTTGGAGAAAACGCGACAAAGACGGCATTCAGCTTACGGAATTAAATCAGAAATCGCAATGGCTTGACGTCATGGCTGAGCTGCTTGGCGAGACGCTTAAGCACTATAACGCCATGGAGAGGGATGAGTTATGGAAAAGAGTTCGCGAAGATCATGAAACGTGGAAAAAACAAAAAAAATGAACCATTTAAAAAGTGGCGGGTACTGTATGATAATCAGCAGCCCGCCTTGCTATTTTTGCAAAAGCTTATGCTGAGCCGAATCTTTTGGCATTTCGGATACGGGCGCGTTCAAGCTCTGTTTCACGGTCGCGCGGCTCAGCGTTTGTGACCAATGAATCCAATAGCTTCTGTGCCGCAACCGTTACTTCAAGAACCGCGAGCTGGAAGGCCGCTTCATTGGCTTTGGAAGGCGCTTGAAATCCGGATAGCTTTCTTACGAATTGCAGCGAAGCTGCTTCCACCTCATCTCCCGTAGCCGGCGGGTCAAAGTTGAATAACGTTTTGATATTTCTGCACATTGCCTATCTCCTCCATCATCAGAATAGGTTTTTTTATAAATTATAGAAGCTAGTGAGAGGATTAGCAACCAAATGAATGACCTCCATCTTATCCAAAAAAGCTAAAACACAGAGCTCGCTGCTCCGCGAGTTCGATCGCATACCAAGGTGCCTCCCAGCATGGCTGACAGAGCAAGCTTCTCGTTCAGTCCAGCTCCGCACGCGAAAATAAATCACTGATCAGCGCGTCGTTCTCGCAAGCTTCCTTAAAAGCGAGTGCGAAGCTGAACATCGCTTCTTTGTTGTCCGTATACGCTGCGAACATGTCTGCTTCGGGATCGAATCTTATGACACCAGCCAGCTCAGGCTGCTGTTCCTGCAGAAATACAGCGGCTAATGAAGCCCAATCATAGCCGTTGCCTTCGAAGCCCTCATCTGCCCTTGCATCGAATACCTCGCGTTTGTAGCTGCCAACGTTTAAGATTAGCGATATGCTGCCGCTATTATGCGAAACCAGCTTGAAAGGGGCCAACTTTCCTTCCTCCGGCAAGTCCGCTTCCGCTGCCAAATTCGCTGAAAGCACATGCTCTGGTTGTTTGCCCACAGCATTGCGGCTCAGGCTCAGAAACATCTGGCTGTCCCGATCATCAGGATCCAGCTCCAAAGCCTGCTCAAAAGCCGCCACCGCTTCTTCCGGCTTTCCGCCATAATAGTACGCATAGCCTAACCGGTAATGCCATAGCGGATCACTGGATCCCTGTTCTTGAACAGAGAGAAAACAAGCTATTGCTTTCTCATATTTGTCTAAATTATTCCAAGCCCTGCCCAGGTAAGAGACTAGCGAATAGTCGCGTTCCGCATCCGGAATGTCCGAGATCGCATTTATAATGTTCTGGTGCTTATCCTTTTCATGCCACAGATCAAGCTGCTTCTTAAGCTCCTTCTCCAAATCATTGACCTCATTTCTATCTTTATTTTCCAAAACCTCCCTTAACTATAAACACAACTCCGTCCTATTAAAACTGCCATTAGCACCAATTCGGGCATTTGCAAAAAGAGCCGCTATGCCAGCGGCCCATCCCTGCTCATTTATTCCTCATCCTGCTCGTTCACAAAAGTAATATTTCGTGCATACTGGTTAGCCGATATCGCCGGGTGATCGAGATTGTCAATCCGCACTCCATCTATTTTTAGATTCATAAAGGTTACGCCATCCACGGCTCGATCACCGTCAAAACCTTGTATGCGCGAAGGATTTGGTGTGTTCCCGGCATACGAAATGTTACGGAATATAATATTCTCGATTCGTTTCCCAGGCGCAGGATTGTAATCAGGATTATGAACGACGCGTATATCGAACAGCTGTCCCTGCTCGATGGCCTCTACCCTTATCCCGTCATAGACGATGTTCCTCACCGTATTCTTGTCACCTGCGTTGATGGACATTGCACCCCAATAGTTAGGCTGCGGCTCATGATGCTCCAGAATATCGATATTTGCAAATCGTATATCCTCTACGATGTCACCTTCGCCATCATAATCGCCGTGAGTACCAATCATCAACGGATGGGCAACATCTGCCCAGAGCACGGAATTGGTCACTGCAATTCGCCGGGAATCTCCTCGGTAGCCCCAGCGGCTTCCATATATGGCGATACAATCATCCGAATTCCTCATAAATACACTATCGATTTGAATATCCGAGCTCGACATGATGTCAATGCCGTCCGACCAGCCTCGCGTACTGAATGACTTTAGCCCCTGAATGCTTATCTCTTTGGAGCCCCCGACATAGACGCTGTAATGCGGCGGATCGATGATCATAATGCCGTCAACGCTTATCCTCTCCGAATGCATAATGCGAACGCCTCGGAAAGCCGAATATCGGTGGAAATCCGCCAAATAAACCATGCCGCGCCCGCGGATTGCAACATCATTGACATGATCGCACACAAACGAGCCAACGACTGCCGCGCCTCCGTCTATGTACACCGTTTTCCCTGAGCTCAGCTGTATGATCGTCTCTTCGATATAATGCATGCCTGGCGCAAAATAAAGGATGCTTGCATCCGTCTCCAGCCATTCCCTACGATGGATGCCAGGCTTGATAACAAGCACGTCTGGATCATCTGCCGAAGGGACGCTCTTATCGATATCATTCGCAAACAAATGCAAATTACGGAATCGATCATCGTTGAACTCAATGGACAGCATCACGGGATTTTCAATAAACAGCGTGATCACATTCCCTATTCTTTCATGCTTGATTTCCCGAGATAAGGGACGGATTACAATAGATTCAGCATCTGTATACAGGCATGCAATCTCCACCTCAACAGGCCCCGCCATATCAAAATACGCCAACGAAGCTTGACGCACGTCATGCATATCAACCTTCACGCCATAAACAGGCAAGCTATGCCAATTACCCTCACAGCTTCGAATTTTAACTTCATAATCGCCGCTTTTAGGTATATCCCGCAGAATGGGATACGTATGCACGCAACTCATCTGTATTTCGCTCATTTCGATAAACTCCTTTGGATTCAGCTAACGCATAAGCTTAAGCATAAGCATTAACTTTACTTATCAAATTGTTCTTGATTATAGCACGGCAATCGCTCCAAAAATGTTTATTTCCTGCTTAAAAATGCAACTATATTGCGGATTGCCACGCTCGCTGCCAAGCAACATCCTGCTACGTAGGCTCATTCGGGAAATATAGCCAAAAAAATGCCCGCGCGGCCCAATGCTTTACGCATCGCCACACGGGCATTTCAGCCAAAGGAGCTGATTTATCGTGCTTTTTTCAGCTTCCGGATAGCTTCAACGAAATAATAATCGCCATAGATCAAAGCTCCGTTCTGAACGGACGCCCTCTGGAAAGCACCGTCAAAATAAGCAGAAGTCCCATTGGTCAGAATGCATGCATCCGAATCATCCCACACCGCGCATTTCTCATCCAGCGCCTTCAGCATAAGGAGCGCCGATTGCAGATATAGATTTTTTTCCGAATCCGGCACAGCCTGGGCAATTTCAATCAATCCGCAAGCCATGATCGCACCTGCGCTGCTGTCAAGCTTCAGAGGCGATGCGGGCTGCCTATAATCGCAAGGAGGCACATAGCCGGTTAAAGCCAGCGACGACAGGGCATAATGGGCGATTCGTTTGGCAGCATGCAAATATTCAGGTTTCTTCGTCCAATGGTAAGCCTGAGCAAAGCCATAAATCGCCCAGCTTTGACCTCTCGACCAAGCGGATCCACTCTCATACCCTTGTCCTCTCGGCGTATCCAGCACTTCGCCGTTATTCTCGTCGAATATGACGATATGATTAACCGATCCGTCTTCACGGACGAAATCCTTTAATGTTTTGTCAGCATGCATAATGCCAATATGTTTGAACCTTGCATCGCTGCTCTGCTCGCTTGCCCAGAAGAGCAGCGGAATATTCATCATGCAGTCAATAATCGCCCAGCCTGCGTTGTCTCCGTTCCATGCGCGAATATAACCTCCGGCAATATTCGCTCTGGCAGATAGTACGTTTGCTGCAAGCATCGCTCGCTTTCTCGCTTTCTCGTCCCCAGTCAGCTCATTATTCATGACACTCGACAATAACCACATAAATCCCACGTCATGATGCAGCCCATCATAGCCGTGAAGCACTTCATCCATCTTCTCTTCCATACTTTGCGCGTATTGCTTGTAAGTATCGTCTTTCGTTTCAGCGTACATATGCCATAGTATCCCTGTCCAGAACGTGTTGGTCCACCAAGAAGCATCATCCTGCCAATCGTCATATTGCCCTTCACGCGTCGTGTAAGGCATGCCATCCTTGATCTGCTTAGAAGTTTTGGCTAGCTTAGCTTCGATTTTCTCCCACGTTTGCTGAATAAAGCTCTGGTTCTCCTGCAAGATGTTCTCCATTCGTTCTCCCCCGTTACCTTAAGTAATGAAAACGATTATTGACTTGTTCACAAGATTAGTATAATTTGAACGCAGAGCAGTCGATATGGTGTTTCTTGCGATAAACATTGCAATATTTGCTTTTCATTCTAAGCCTTGCGAATAATCCTTCATAATTGAGAAAAGGAGACGATTACGATGAACGAAATTCTAACTTACATGAACCTTCATCACGGCTCCTTCACCTATTTACATTCGCTTACCCATTCTCCGCATGACGATCAGCATTCAAGTTACACGCAAAATTCTTATGAAATCTATTATCTAATCTCGGGCAGCGTGGTTTACCAGGTGGAAGATCAAAGCTACCCGCTAAATCCCGGTGATTTGCTCATCATTAACAATATGGAAATGCATAGGCCTTATTTCACATCTGAATCCAGCTATGAGCGGATTATTATCTTTTTCAAGCCTGAATTCTGCAGTCACTATATACAGGAGGGCTACTCCCTTCTCCAATATTTCGATCGCAAAAAACCAGGCAGCTTCAATCGCGTGCCTGGTCATCTAATAGAGCATTCCAAAGTAGCTGCCCAATTCATGGAAATGGAGGAGCTTCATCGCAGCCAATTGCCCGAAAGCAACCTGCTTATTGAATTAATCTTTATTCGAATTCTTATCCATCTTAATAAAATAATTGCTTCCCATATCGATAGCTTCGAGCTGGAGGGCAACGTCAATTCCAAAATCGAACAAATTATTACCTATATCCATGGTAACCTCTATCGCTCATTGACACTCGAGCATATCGAGCATACGTTCTTTGTTAATCGGTACTACTTCTCACACCAATTCAAGAAAATAACGGGCTACAGCTTCAAGCAATACGTGATCCAGAAACGTATTACAAAGGCCATTGAACTCCTAAAGCTTTCCGTTCCGCCAACCGAAGTGTGCAGCATGACCGGATTCCAGGACTATTCCAATTTCTACCGCACCTTCAAACGCGTAACAGGCGTCTCCCCTGCGAAATATGGACAATAAACCGCAGGATTGGGCTAATGCTTAACCGTAACTTGATTTCGAATAGCTTTACTTTTCAAAAAAGCATTCAACTTTTCCGAGAACAGGAGCATAGCCCCTGCAGATAAGACGAGAACGACCGGAAACACGCCGATCGTTGAAGAGGCTGCAAGAAAGCCGAGAAAAGGCGGCATAATTGTACTTCCCGTATAGGCAACGGCCATTTGGTAGCCCATGATGGTCTGAGCGTGCTTTTTCCCGAAGCGCACCGGCGTTTCATGCAGCATGCACGGATAGATCGGCGCGAGTCCAAACCCTACCAGCATAAAACCTGCTAGCGAGAATACGGGCGGGAGCGGCAGCAGCATGAACACAGCACCAACTAATGCTGTTATCTGACCCGTGCGAATAAGTATACGATTGTTAACTTTGAACGTAATAAACCCGCTTATAAATCTTCCGATGGTAATTCCTGCATAGAACAAGGATACCCATTGCGCAGCGGTTGACGCTGGTAATTCCTTAACATGGACAAGAAAGCTGCTTCCCCACAATCCCATGGTCGCTTCCACGCCGCAATAAAACAAGAATGATGCGAGCGCTAATTTAACACCTTTCATGCGAAGAGGCTTTACAGAGTGAATACCGGTTTCTGTGGCTTCCGTAGGCAGTGGTTCCTGTTCCGCTTGCTCGCCCTTGTGCTGGTTAGCTGCTGCCTTTTTCCATAAAGGCAAGGTTAGAAATAGTAAAATGACGAGGCCGAACTGAATGGCGGCAACGGTCAGATAACCATCCCTCCAAACGTTTTGACCCGTCATAAACTGAGACATGACGATTGGGCCGAGCGTTGCTCCTACGCCCCAAAAGCAATGCAGCCAGCTCATATGATGCGCTTTGTAATGCTCAGCAACATAGAGATTCAAACCAGCATCAACCGAGCCTCCCCCTAACCCAAGCGGGATTGCGCATATTACTAACCATATCAATGAAGGCGACAAGGCGAAGCCAAGCAGCGCGACGGCGGTCATGATGCAGCTGATCAATGTCACTTTTCCTGTCCCAAACCGCTTCAAAACAGCACCGCTCGCCAAGCTGGATACAATCGTGCCGGCAGCTATCGTCATATAAAGCAAGCCAGCAGTCTCAAGCGGTGCGTCAAAATCCTTTTGCATGACAGGCCACGCCGTTCCGAGCAAGGAATCAGGCAAGCCTAAGCTGATAAAAGCCAAATAAATGATGATCAAAAAGAATGTAGCCATGTTGTATGCCCCTATCCCAGCTTCTTATTAGATTTTCTCTCCTGCGAGCATGAGATCAAGTCCCAGCTTCTGCAATCCATACAAATAATCTTGCTTCCAATCGCTTATCGCCAGCTTGGGCAGATGCTCTTGCGGCGCATAATCAGCACTCCTCAAGGCAATCTCGGCGATTGAAGAATCGTTCATTTCATCCTTGCAAAAAATAATCGCATGCGGGTTAATGATGGCCGTGAAGGAAGCGACTAGCCGGCTAATGGCATCCAGCCTGACAAGCTTGACGGAATCTGAAAGCCTGCTATCCCCTTCTTTGTTCAAAGCCTCCCCAAAATTCATATGCTCATATTGCGGCACATAAGAAACCTCTCCGGAGAAAAAAGTGCTGCCTCTCAGCACCTGCCCGTTAACGATGATGCCTGCTCCAGGTCCATTCTGTCCGAAATACAAGTAAATGAACGACATTTGGCCTTTATCCGCTTGATGAGCGTTGTAGCCGAGAACAGCTGCGTTCATATCATTCTCTACTACAACCGGGATGGAGAAGCGCGCCTCCAAGTATCCTTTCAAGTCAAAATCATGAAAGTGCTCATAGCTCGGAATATGAATAATCCGTCCGTTGTTCACCGAGCCAGGCACGCCGATGGCAATGGATTTGACCTTCGGATATTTCGCAAGGATCACTTCAATACTCCTCGCAAGACTTTGAACATCATCCGCTATGGCAGCCGAGGAGCTGCCCGTCTCCTTTACTTCACCCAAGCAATTGAATAGCTTATAATTCATTTCTGTTTTTTCCAAAAAAACAGCAAGTCCGAGCATATGCTCCGGATTATAAGCATAGCGATTCGCTCTTCGTCCGCCGCTTGAATGATCAAGTCCTACGATAAGCAGCTCGCCCTCTTTGTCCATCTCGCTTAGAAACTTGGATACAGTAGGAAAGCTAATGCCTAATCTGTTGCTGAGCTCGACTTTCGTTGCGCTGCCAAGTGCAAGCAGCGCTTCACGGATATTGTGCAGAATCACTTTCTTCATCTCTTTCGTTGATGAAATTCGATCGCTCAAATCAATCACATCCTCCCTGCAAACCACTTATTAAACGCGTTTAATAAGTCTAGATGATAATAGCAGATTGTTCAGCAAATGAAAAGACATTTTAGCTGCTGCACAATCTGCTGTTAGGTGATGAGCGTTAACCGTATTCGTTTAATGCCTGCTTGCTAAGCTTCAGTATGAGGCTTGTTTCAGCTTCGTAAATAAATCATGAAATACGGCATCACGATCAATATAGCTTGCGCAGCGAATCAAATGCCGAGTGGAATCGACACTCCAGCGATAGTCCGCGGAAATTCTAGGACTCGGGATTAGCCTCGAAGGAACCGTATTCGACTGATTAAGCCAAGCGATAACCGATATGTCCCATATCACTCTGGAGTAGGCGAAATGGTCATCCTTGCAGTTTTTATATGTCTCATAAAGATATGCGCCGATAGCGCCAGATGGCAGCACATAGTCCCGAACCTCCGACAGGGTCGTTCTAAGATTGGAGGCAACACCCATGCAAGGAATCAGCATGAGCGGAACGCCGCTATCAAATATTACTCTGGACGCATGCAGATCCTGCTCCAGATTAAATTCACGAGTATCATGCCAATCGATCGCATGGCCGCCAAGCCAAACCACGACGATTCGCTCAATGATGCGCGGCTCCATGAGGATTGCGCTGGCTATATTCGTAATCGCTCCGATTCCGACAACGTACAATGGATTTGCTGGATCGCATGCCATTGCGCGCTCGACCAGATTTTGCGCAGCCGAGCTGTCTACCGGTGTATGCGGCGCTGTCAGATAGCTCTCAGAGCCGCGGTAAACAGGGACATCTTCCCGATTCATAAGCTTTAGGATTCGATGGATTTCCTCATAGCTTTTCTCCATTCCGTCCTTCGGTCCCGTTGACAGATCATTATGGAAAGGAGCGGCATAAAGCGCCTGAAACTCGATTCTCTCCGGCGAGAGAAGTGCATAGATAACCGCGAATTGATCGTCAATCTCATTAAACGTGTCCGTATCGAGCACCATTTTAATCTGGCCTGCCGGTGATTCCAGCTTGCGGACCCGCTCTCCGTCAGTCATTGCTGGATAGATGATTTCCATGATTAATTCCTCCGTCTATATAATGAATTGGTTTTTCAGTCATGCTATAATACATTCATTCTATAAGTATCCTATTCGTTTCTGTAGCATTAATCGGTTATCCTATATCACGAATTGGCTATTTTGAAAGGAGCAGCATACATGTCCGCTACATTGGACTTCTTCTATCAGGAGACGCGAGCTAGGCTTGAGTATATTGCGCTGCATAACCATCAGAGCTATGAGCTTGTCTATTATGTGAGCGGACAGGGAACGACCCGAATTGGTCATTCCGATTATGCCTTCAAAGCGGGAGACTACGCCATTATTGCGCCGCATACGCTGCATGATGAACGACACGAGGTACTAGCCAAGGTCCTCTTCGCAGGTTTCAGCAGCCGGCTCTATCCTTCGTTAATCGAAGGAATCTATTCGGATACGCCTGCGAGACTTGTCTTCACGCAAATGCATGCCATGTCAAGTGAGCTTCGCCACAAGCAGCCCTATTACAAGCAGATGCTGGATTCTCGTATTTCGCATCTCTATGTAGAGCTGTTGCGAGCCCAGCCCGCTCAGGAAATAGACAGCCGCACAAGCATTATTCAATTCGCCAAAACCTATATAGACGAGTACTACATGCACAAAATCGACTTTCAGGCTTTAGCAGATCAATCAGGCTATAGCTATGACCGCTTTCGTCATTTGTTCAAACTCAAGGTAGGCAGCTCTCCAAGCCAGTATATTTTGCTGCGAAGAATCGAGCAGGCCAAATCGATGCTCCAGCACACACGGTTGCAAATATCCGCCATCGCGATGGAGTGCGGTTTTTCAACGGACGCGCAGTTCTGCAGCTTATTCAAGCGGGAAACCCGAATTACTCCCAAGAGCTACAGAGAGCAAACCTCAGCTGACGGTCTATAGATTACGTTTTTCCTATTCATTTACTTTCGAAATGGCAAAAAGCTGATACCGAAATTACCTGGTACCAGCTTTTCGAGTGCTATGAGAAAGCTGACCGAATTAGTCAGCCTTTGACTGAGCCAATCATGACCCCTTTCTCGAAATACTTCTGCAGGAAAGGGTAAAGTATCAATATCGGCAAGGTCGATACGATAATAACGCCGTATTTGATCTGGTCCGCGTATTTCTGCGCATAACCGCCCGCGTTCCCGCCCGACCCGGCACCATTCTGGAATACCTGGTTGGACAGAAGAATATCTCTTAAAATGATTTGCAGCGGCTGAAGATTGTTGTCCCGGATATAGATCAAGCCGGTGAAGAAATCATTCCAATGGCCAACCAAATAGTACAGCCCGACGACGGAAATCAAAGCTTTGGACAAAGGCAGCGCGATTTTGATGAAAAATCTGAAATGCGAGCAGCCGTCGATTGCCGCAGCCTCATACAATTCAGAAGGCAAAGATGACTCGAAAAACGTTCTTGCAATAATGAGATAAAACACATTGACGCAAAATGGTAAAATAAACATCCAAATCGTATTGGTCATATGCAAGTCCTTCATCAACAGATAGGTTGGGATTAAGCCTCCGTTGAAAAACATCGTAATGACAAATACGAGCATGATGATTCGTCTAGCCCGGAATTCACGTCTGGACAGCACGTATGCTGCTGGAAGGGTAACGAGTAAATTTACGAGCGTTCCTGCGAACGTGTAGAATACCGTATTGCGGTATCCATTCCAAATGCGGTTATCCTGGAAGATCTGATCGTAGCCGAAAAAACTAATGTTCCGGGGCAGAAACAATACCTTCCCGGTTGAAACAAGCGTCGAATCACTGATCGAGGCGATAATGATGAAATAGAGCGGATATACGATCGCCAGAAAAATAATGGCGCATATGACAAACAAAACAAGCCGGAAGCCCCATTCACTACCGCTAACACGGTTTCGCACCATACCTACCACTCCTCCTTGCAGCCTGCTTAGAATAAGCTCGTATTGGAAGCTTTTTTGGCGATCGCATTCATCGCGAATAAGAAAATAAAATTAATCAGCGTATTAAACAAACCGATAGCCGAAGCATAGCTAAACTGATTGGACACAATCCCGATTTTGTACACATAGGTGGCGATAACTTCTGAAACGGGCAGGTTTAATGAGTTTTGCATCAAAAATATTTTTTCAAAGCCCGTGCTGAGTATATTCCCCATGCTGAGTATGAACAGAATGACGATCGTCGGAATCAAGGCTGGAAAATCAATATAACGGATCGTCTGCCATCTGCTGGCGCCATCCATCTTGGCGGAATCATAAAGCTGCGGGTCTACTGTAGATAGAGCCGCTAAGTAGATAATGCTGTTCCAGCCGCAGTGCTGCCAAATATCAGACACGATATTGACAGGGATGAAGGTCGAGGTGGAGGCTAATAAATTGATATCCCCAAAACCGATAGTTTTCATGAAATATCCGACAATGCCCGTTTCCGGCGAGAGCAGGACATTCATCATACCCACCAGTACGATAATCGAGATGAAGTGAGGCAAATAAACAGTGGTCTGCATCAAGGTTTTAAATCTTTTTCTACGGATCTGATTCAGTACGAGCGCTAATATAATCGGAGCAGGAAATCCAATAATGATTGCTGTGAAGCTGATTAGAAACGTATTGGTCATCAGATCGGCAAACAGGAAGCTCTCGATAAACTGCTTGAAATAAAATAATCCGCGCCATTCCCCGCCTGTAAGCCCTTTACTGAAGTCGAAATCCCGGAACGCAAGCTGGATACCGTACATGGGGATGTAGTTGAAAATGATAATGGCTGCTATAGCCGGGAAAATCATCACCCACAATTGAAAATCACGTTTGAAGGCATTGAAGATCGTCCGTGTGCCCATAGGAAATTCCCCCTTTACTTTGAAAAAGAAGCTATGCCTGCTTGTAGACGGCATAGCTCCCTTTCATGCGCAGCCTATTATTTGCTCATATACTCGTCATAATATTTTTGCATGATTTCGAGATTTTGGTCTAAGCCCGCTTTCTTGCTTTGATTCACGTATTGCTCCCACTCGGCTTCGACGCCGCCTTTCGTTACCCACTTGGCAAAGCTCGTGTTCGCAAGGTTCATAATATTCGTGTTACTTAGGCTCATCGTGTTATTATCTGCCGTTGTGTATTTGATGAACATGTTCGGGAATATATCCTTCTCCGTATCAACCGCCAAGGCATCCTTCAGAGGCTCTGACTGAACGAGCACCTCCTGCATATCCTTTCCAAGCGTCAAATTAAGGGTATCGGGAAGATACAATGCCCCGTTATCGGCCCACGTAGAGGTCCATTTCCATGTGCCTGGATCCATCTTGGCATCGGCTGGCGGCAGAACGCTATAAGAGCCGTCTCCGTTATCCTTAATATTCGTTCCGATTGAACCAAATAGCACCTGCATGCTCACTTCTTCTTTGTAGAGCTCATTAATAAACCGCATAGCCGCTTCTTTGTTTTTCGTTTTCGCTGACATGACGATTTGATTTACCCCGTAATTCAGCGTATCGAAATCGTAGCTCCACGATACTTTGCCGGAGAAGCCAGCCGTTTCCTTAAGCGGGGACATCGACGCATATTGCGGCGCCAGTTGTTCCCCGAATCGGTCAGACGCCACCCAGCCCCATGTAAAGCCAACCTTTGCGTTGTCGCCTTCACCGCGGGCAACCGACTGAAACTTCGTATAATCATGGGTAAACACCTCTGGATTGATCAATCCCGCTTTATACAGCTTGCCAAGGAATACGACCATCTTTTTGTAGCGCTCATCAGTCAAGAAGTTTTTCACTTGTCCGTCTTCGACGAAATAGCCTTGCCCGCTTCCGTCTGTTAAGGTGATGCCTAAGCCCCCAAGCAGAACAGCCGGGTTAAAGAAGCCGCCGATTCCGCCTGGCCAGTCCATTGGAATTTCATCGTTAGCGTCTCCATTGCCATTCGCATCCTTCTCTTTGAAGGCAACTAAAACGTTATAGAGCTCATCCCATGTCGTAGGCATGTCTAGGCCCAGATTGTCCAGCCATGTTTGATTAATAAATTGCCGAGTGGCGGATGCCGGCCAGAATCTTTGGTATTTCGGCAGCCCGTATATTTTACCGTCAGGCTGCGTCGCAATGACCTTAGTCTCCGGCTTCGTATCGAACATGCCCTGCACGTTCGGCGCACCTGCAACCAGCTCCGTTAGATCCTGAAACAATCCTTGGAACTGTGCGAAATCGGCATCCGTAATGACATTTGGTCCGACAAAAAGATCCGGCGTATCACCGCTAGCGAGCATGGTTCCTTTTTTCTGAGCCCAATCCGCTGTAATTTCCTGCCACTCAATATCTACACCTGCAGCATCCTCCGCTTTTTGCAGCCATTCCATCTCGGCAAGCGGCTTCGTTAAAGGATGCTTGGTTATGATCGCGGTTAGCTTTACCTTCTCCCCGCCCGTACTTCCTTGATTATTGCCGGCGTTCGGGGATCCTTGATTATTGTTGTTGCTGCAACCTGCAATGAGCAGTGAAGTACATAAGCATGCTGTCAGAACGAGGTTCAACGATTTTTTCATCCGACATCGACTCCCTTTTCTTTTCTGATATCGCTTACAATACGCTTTGCAATTTCTATTACGCGGTGCCAGCTCGCTGGCCATTTTCGCTTGTCTTTCGTTTGTCTACTGCTAATCTATCGCTTGCCTATTGCTTGTCTATTGCTTGTCTATTGCTTGTCTATTGCTTGTCTTTCGCTGCAGCTCCTGACAGCCCTAATGTTAGCAAGCGTTTTCATAGCGAACAATACGTAAAATCATTGGATTTGGACGACTTTCATTAGGTCCTCCGTTTTGAACGTATGGATGATGGCCTTCATCACACAAATAGAAAAAGGCCTCCGGCAATCGCCGAAGGCCTTACGTTTAACTCATTACGGGTACGTGCCTTTGAAAGCGGCGTCGATCTTCTCGGCTACGCTCTCGAAAGCTTCCTTTACGCTTTTCTTGCCCAACCATACTTGGTCTAACGCCGGATTCAGAATCGCGGTAATATGTTCGTTATTTTTGAGATAGAAGTCGTAAGAATTAACGCCATTCTCGATTGTCTGCCGCATGACTGCATCTTGATAGCCGCTCGGATGGCCAGGCTTCACGTCCGCCCAGCGTGCTATTAATTCGGGCTTCTCATAATAATCCTTAAGCAGCGGCATCCATAGGCCGCTTGCATGCAAGTCGATGGAATTCTCAGAATCCAGCTGCCATTTGTAGAACAACCAGGCTTCCTTCGGATGCTTCGTCGTAGCGGACATCACCAGCGGCTCTCCGAATTGCACCGTTTTGCTGGACTTCAGCTTGGGCAGCACGCCGACCCCGAAGTTGACGCCTGCAGCTCCGAGATCGAGCTGCACCCACTGGCCGTCAAGGTCCATGGCGACCTTTCTGCTTTGAAGCGCAAGCGCAGGCTGCGGCAGGTTCTTCTCTTGAACCGGCGAAGGCGAAACATGATGGACATAAATAAGGTCGGCTAGCTTTTGCACGGCATCGATGACAGCTGGATCATCGAGATTCATTCGGCTTCCGTCAGGGGTGATCACGCTCGTATTGTTGGATGGCACCATTAAATGCCACATCCATGTGTTGAATCTTACGCCGAACTGGACGATATGCGCAGCATCGAATTCCGGACTGAGCGCGTTGCGCCCATTTCGATCCAATGTCAGCTTCTTCGCTGCCTCTAGAAACTGGTCCCACGACCATGCGTTCTCTGATTTGGCCGGAGGCAGCTCTACCCCTGCTTCATCGAAGAGGTCAGCATTGTAATAAAGAGCGAATGCCTCCTCCGCAACTTTGACTCCTGCAACCTTTCCCTCATCCCAATACATGAGCGCATTCGGAATAAGAGTTTCCTCATTGATCTCCGCATCTTCATCCAAGAAGCCTTTCAGATTATAGAACTTGCCTTGCTCCGCCCACTGCAGTGCGGTATGCTTGTACATCATAAATACATCGGGCGCTTTGTTGCTCGCATACATCGTCGTCAGCTTTGTCGTATAATCGCCGGGCTCATACATGTACTGAATCGTAATCCACGGATATCGCTCCATAAACTTCTCGATCATCCGCTCCTTGGCTTGCTTCTCATTAGGTGAGCCCCAAGAAGCATAGGTTAACACGACTTTTTCTTTGTCCCACTCAGCCGATTTGTCATGTAGACCAGCACCGGTCGACTCGGCCCCCCTTTCGCGGCAGCCCGCAAGCATCAAAATTGCGCATAGGAACAGCATAAAAGACAATGCGCTCCTCGTTCGGTTCATCCGTCAGCCTCTCCTCTCTGCTCACTTTATTTCCAATATGTCCTGTCTGCTCGCAATTAAGCCCATGCGGATATGAACAGTCGTACCTCCGTCTTCACTTGAATGTATGTCAACGCCATACTCGCTGCCATAGAGCAGCTTAATTCTTTTTTCCACATTCGGCATGCCTGTCGAATTCATCTTGCCAGCCTTTAACTGGTCGATAAGCGCCTTATCCATCCCACTTCCATTATCCTCAACGGTGAAATAAACCATCAGTCTGTCCGACCAGCCATTAATCACGATCGTTCCATCCTGTTCTTTCTCCGCAAGACCATGGATAATCGCATTCTCGACAAACGGCTGCAGAAACAGCTTCGGCACCTCCATGTCCAGAAGCTCGTCTGCCACATCGATCTGCACATGAAACACATTCTCGAATCGGCTGGACATGATGTAAATATATTTGTTGAGCCAGTCCAAATCCGTTCGAAGCGGCCACGTTTCCTTTTTGTTTCTGGTCGATGTCTGGAGCATATCGGCTAGATTATGAATGATCAAGCTCATCTCCTGCTGATTGTTCTCGACAGCAATCCAGTATAGCGTCGTAAGCGTGTTATACAGGAAATGAGGATTAAGCTGCAGATTCAGCGCCATAAGCTCCGCTTCCTTCTCCCGCAGCCTTGAAGCATAGTTCTCCTCGATCAGCGCCTCTATACGGCCATTCATATGATTGAACGTACGGATCAAATGGCCGAATTCGTCACGACCATGCTCAGGTATATGGATATGAAAATTACCTCGCTCCATCAGCTTCATGGCCTTTTTCATCCGACTGATCGGCTTCGTAATGAATACGGACATTGCATACGCCAGAATAATCGAAACGATAAGCATAATGATTAGAAATAAAGTCGAATATCTGCGCAGCGCATTCAAATCCTGCAAAGCATCCTCAACCGGAATTTCAATATAAGATATCCAGCCCGTGCTTTCCATGCGGCTAAAGCTAATGACGACCGGTTTGCCGTCAATGACCTTCTGTATGCTGCCATGATTCATATCCGTTGCTTCTTCCAACCAGTCAGGCGGCTTATGTTTCGCGATCAGCGCCTCGTCCGAATGGATGACTACTGCCCCTCCATCATCTACGATTCCGTAGGACAAATGACGGTACTCGCTATGCTCGGCATAGTCTGCGAATAACCGCCCAATATAATCCGTCGTCAAATTAACCATTAGAACCGGCTCGGGTATCATGTCCGGCAGCGAGTGAAAGATTCCCTTCTCGTCGACAAACGTGAGCTTGAGCTGCTTGACGGCGGATGCGAGCTTATTGAACTCGAAATTCAAGCCGGACATATCCTTCTCACCGAGCGTTTCGGCATAGCGATACGTTGGAATCCAAACGAGATTACCTTTCCCTTCAATCGATTTGCGATACAAAGAGGAAGCCAAAAAACCGTCAGGCATGACGAACATTCTTGCCGTGTTCCCGAAATTATAGGATGGAGTTACGATAAACGAAGAGTATATATCCATATCGCCGCCAAAATATTTGAATAAAATTTGCGTAATCTTGCGGTCTGTCTTCAGCAGCGACTCATTATCCGTCGCATCTGTCTCGATAATGACACGATACAGCTCATTGTCAATGGGGAGCATTTCGCTTTTGTCCCGAATAGATTGCAGCTTCTCATCAAGCAACTGATTATTATTAATAACGACGTTGCCTAGGCTCTCTTTCACGTTCGAGAGCATATTTTTGGCACTAATTTGATAATAGGCAAAGCCAAGAATGAGGATGATAAAGCTTACCAGCAGGAAATAAGAGACCAGCAGCTTGATTCGAAATTTTGCATTGGCAGCCATATCTGCCATTTTTCTCAGGATGCGCATCGGTTTGGCCTCTTTTAATTAGGATGAGAACATTCTTCGGAATTCTTCCGGGGAATATAAGAACGTTTTTTTGAACACCTTGTTGAAATACTTAATGTCTTTATAGCCTGACTGCCTGGCAATCTCCTGCACCTTCAGGTCCGAGTGCAGCAATAAGCCGCGCGCCTTCTGCATTCGCATTTTGACAAGGTAATCGGTAAACGATACGCCGACGTTATTTTTGAATAAAATGCTGAAGTACGACGGGTTATAAAAAAATCGTGTCGCTACCAGCTCAAGTCCCAAATCCTCGTGCAGGTTGTCCTCAACAAACTCGCGGCATTTCTGCATAATCAAGTCGCTGCGCGAGGATTTGTCCTTTTTCATCTGCTTGATCATGTCGGCAAGCAGCTGCGCCGCGATTTCTTTCATGGACTTGAAGGACTTCGCTTCCAACAGCTCCTGGTCGATTCGTCCCGCAAGCAATCGGTATCCTTCCTCATCGATGACCAGCTGAGCTCGCTTCAGACAGGTCGACAACAGCTGCGCTGCGCTGCATTGCAGCCGAAATGGGGCTGGATATCCCGCAGCCAACCGATCCAGCAGCGATACTAGGGTCGATACCGCCAGCTCCGTTTGAATCTCTGAGACTGCACGCTCCATATCGTCAATGTCCTTGGCGGCAAGCGGTGAGCTGTGCTCTTTGCCTTGCAGGCTTCGCAGCTCATTCGCGGAGAGCCACATGCCTTCAGGGAAGTAATACAAATGCTGCAGTGCATGTTTAGCGCCGTCACAGCAGAGACGCATATCGACTTCAATGCTCTCCGTTTCTTGTCCAATACCGACGCTGATTGACCTCCCATACTGCATTTCCAGTTGGTTTAACGCTTTACGCAGCTGCTCCAAACATGCCGTTCCCGTCGTCTCCGGCTTCCATGCAGCCATAATATAAAGGCGGTCCTTCTCATGCTCTGGGGCGACCATGACTGCGTCCGCACAGCTCGAAAAGGCTTGCGTGACCGCTCGTTTTAGGATGCTTTTCCATTCGGAATCATGATGTAGACCGCCATCAGATTTGGATTCAAGGATCAGTACAGTTCCCTGGCCGCTTAGTGCACAATGGCTTCGCAATTCGCTTCTTTCGGCTGCGTGGAGTTCTTCCGTCAAGCATTTGTACAGCAAATGCTCGATATAGACAGGCTTTGTATGTGCAAGCTGATCACTCAGCCTCTTCTTCTCTAATTGAAGCGCACTCTCCTGCAGAAGCTGATGCTCCAGCTCGCATATAATAGGCTCCAGCTGCTCGGTTATGACCGGCTTGACCAAATAGTCTTTTGCACCTAGCCGCAGTGCCTGCTGTGCATAATCAAACTCATGGTATACGCTTACAAAAACAACCTTCGGCATGTCCGAGCCTTGATTGTTTAACGCTTTCAAGAAATCGATGCCATTCACCAGCGGCATCTGAATGTCTGTAAATACAATATCCAGCACGCGAGCTTCAGCTAGCTCCAATGCCTCTTTTCCATTTTTTGCCTCATGGACCTTATACTCGGGCCGAAGGGAACGTACCATAGCTGCTAAGCCGCGGCGCTGCTTGGGCTCGTCATCCACCACTAGAATTTCCATTCGATTCGAAATCATAATCACATCCCACTAGCGGTATGGTTAAACGAATGTCTACCTTTATTGTAGCGCCTACTCGCGCAATTGGGAATGAAGCTGAGGGAGAAAATAGTTGGATAAGGAGAATCTTATTAGATCATTGTCGCATACATAAAGAGGCTGTTTTACAAACTATTTGTAAGTAGCTTGACATTAGGTATCCTGACCGCTATCATATTTGTCGTACAAGCAATTGGAGAATAAAACCAACGCTTACACATTGTATCGCAACATCCTGCATAATTCTAAGAGCTGGTTGACCATTCTAATGCTTGAAAGACGATTTAGAAGCAAACTACTTTAGAGGAGGCAATACACATGTCAAAGCTAAATATCGGTATTATCTTGGGAAGCACCCGTCAGGGACGCTTAAGCCCGCAAGTCGGCGAATGGGTGAAGGGTGTTGCTGACAAGCGCGATGATGCCAATTACGAAATCGTGGATATTGCGGAGTACAAGCTTCCTTTGCTCGGCGAGGAAGATGCGACGGAACAGGCAACCGCATGGAATACCAAGCTGGCAAGCTTGGACGGCTTCGTATTCATCGTGCAGGAATATAACCACAGCATCTCGGGAGCCTTGAAGAACGCGCTTGATTATGCGCGCGATGCTTGGAACAATAAAGCGGCTGGCATCGTTAGCTATGGTTCAGTCGGTGGCGCTCGCGCTGCTGAGCATCTCAGAGGCATACTTGGCGAATTGTCTGTTGCAGACGTTCGCGTGCATCCTGCGCTTTCGCTGTTTACAGATTTCGAGAACGGCTCCGTGTTCAAGCCTGCTGACCTCCACCTTACGAATGTCAATGGCATGCTCGACCAAGTACTCGCTTGGAGCGGCGCACTAAAAACGCTGCGTTCATAATGAAAACCTCGGCTCTTCATAAGAGCCGAGGTTTTTTTGAGTGCACATCCTTCATTCTTACGATTCAATTAAACATCCTTTTATTCTTACGCTTTGCTTAAACACCCTTCATTCATACAACTGCTTCATCTGACTTGCAAATGCTAATCCTCAGCTATTTCGACCGTTTTCCCGGTTTCCGCCGATTCGTAAATCGCTTCCAGTATCCGAGTGACCATATACGCTTGCTTCGGCATCACAACGGGATCGGTATCTAGCATGATCGCATCGATCCATTGCCCGATTTCACGGTCTGCGATCGTCTCTTCCTCCGGCGAAATATACGCGATGCCAGCTGCGGTTTGCAGCTTTGTTTCAACTAAATTGCCGAACATTTCACCGTTGAACACGAGCTCATCGGTATTCGTCAGCGCATTTCTGCGCATCTCTGCCCCGCCTCGGGTCCCCGACAAGGTTGTCATGGCTTCACGCTCATCAAGCGTATTCAGCGCCCAAGCCGCTTCCAGATAGATTGTCGCGCCGTTCTTCATCTTGATGAATGCAAAAGCCGATTCCTCCACGTTGAAATCTTCAGGCTCCCAAGGACCGAACGGATTCGCCTCGTTCTGTTCCCTTAATTTATTGTGGGTTACTCCGGTTACCGATTCTACCTCGTAATTGTCCATTAACCACAGTGTCAAATCCAGCGCATGGGTTCCGATATCGATGAGCGGGCCTCCGCCCTGCAAATCCTTGTCCATGAACACGCCCCACGTAGGAACGCCGCGGCGGCGCACCGCATGGGCTTTGGCCACGTAAATTTCACCCAGATCTCCCCTTACACAAGCGTCCTTTAGCAAGAGAGCGTCTTTTCTAAATCGGTTCTGATAGGCAATGGTCAGTTTTTTGCCGGTGCGCTCTGCTGCATCCAGCATTCTCTTCGCTTCATCCGCATTAATGGCCATCGGTTTCTCACACATTACATGCTTGCCGGCCTCAAGCGCAGCAACCGCCATAGGTGCATGATGCACGTTAGGCGTGCAAATATGGATGACATCAATGTTGGTATCCTTGACCATATCCAAATAATCCGTATATAAGGCAGCCTGCGGTGCATACTCGTCCGCGGCTTTGCGAATCGTCTCCTTATGCCTGCCGCAGAAAGCGACCAGCTCTACTTTGTCGCTGAGCTTTGCCAAGGCGGGGAGATGCTTCTCAAGCGCGATGGCTCCGCAGCCAATGATTCCTACTCTCAGTTTGCCCATATCCATATGAGCACCTCCTTTTTTGCTAAACACTTCGTTTTCACAAGACCGAATTATTCTGATCCCAGCGCGCTATACTGTATTTAACCGATTTTGAGGCTAAGTAAACGTTAATAAATGATCGCCTTCACTTTTCGCCTGCCTGTGAAAGCACAGTACTCCATTCTTTCATAAACAAAAAGCCTGCCCCACCGATTGTAAACGGCTGGGCAGGCTGGCTGACATATGACAAGCTCGTCACTCTAGTCATGATATCTCATTCTCATTAAACTCGTTAACGCAATTACGAAAAGAAAATAGTCAGCTCGTATGTTTGACTATCCAATTCGCCGATTAGCGCCGTTCCTTGGGGAACGCTGCAAAACCTTATTAAAGCTTTGTCAGCCTATATTCCGTCTCTCCAATCAGAATTGCGCTATCGTCAGGAATATCGACCTGTTTGCCTAGCTGTATGACCACTCGGCTTTCATAATCTGCGAACAGCGTGTCCGCTGTGCTGCTCGGCGAAGACAGCGTATTCGAATCCGTAGTGCTATCCGTAGCACCGCCAGCATTCACTTGATCGTCAGTAGCCGATGCTCCGTCCGCAATAGGCGTTTCTGAAGGCGTAACAACTGGAGAAATCCGAGCTTCTGTCTCAGTAATATCAGAACCGACAGTTCCGTCAGTTCCATCAGATCCATTGGTTCCATTAGTTCCATTAGTTCCATTAGTTCCATTCGTTTCTTCGGTACTTTCAGTACCTTCAGGATTAACCGTATTCAAGGCAGCATCAGTCATATTCGCGCAATCCGCATGCAGCTCCAGTTCCTTATACTCAACCGCCTCCGCGCTTGGCGCCTGTATCTTTAACGTGTTTGGCGCAAATGCGGCGCAGGCTGCAGCGTCCTTGAACAAAAATACGAGTGAGGTGGATGCCACTTCCCCCTCGGCTGCCTCACTATCCTCCGCATACACAAGCGTATCTGGCTCGTCGGAGCCCGCTTCGGCCGTTGGCGTTGCTCCAGGCAGCATGGCTCCTTCGTTTTTTGAATCTCCCTTATCGGATAACGAAAGCATTATCCCTGCGGTCACCAGAACAATGCCGATAGCTGCTAGTGATGTAATCAGCGTCCCTTTACGGTTCTGCCTGAAAAGTCTGGCTAGCGGAGATGCCAGCTCCCGCTCCGCTTGTTTATATACAGCCTTCAAGGCAGGTCCAGCCTTTTCGAAAAAGAGCTTGCGATTGGTGCGTTTTTTGAACGCATTCCGATCATGCTTTTTGAAGTAGCCGACAACTGCCGTTGCATAAGCCGGCACAAAGCCTCTTGCCTTTATGAAGTCAGGCTCCTTCTCCGTCCATTGAAAGAACCGGTAAATCAACTCTTTACTTTGAGCGTGCTGCTGCCAGTAATCAATCAGCCCCTCATAATCCACCGCCTCCAAATCCGAGCTGCTCAGAAAAGCCAGCGTAAGCCTGGGAGCTTCCTTCAGCTCCGGCTGGTCGGACAGCATCCGTCGGCCAGCCTGCTGTACACGATCCACCTCCGCTGGGTCCAATCGGCCGAAAAGGTCAGCGGTTGGCTCGGGAAGCATCAACCAGTCATACAGCGCAAGCAGCATTTGAGCTGACGATTTCTGCCTTTGATCACGCAGCTCGTTCTCCCACTGCTTAAGCTGATCCTTATGACTTAGGAAAGACGCTTGTCCGAGCTGATCCTTGGTCAGTTTCTCCAGATTTAGCTCCGACAGCATGCCGCGATATACGGCTAGCTCAAGCAGCTCATACAAATCAGCTCCGGGATAGGTAGGCTGCCGCTTTCTTGACTGCGTGCGAGCTTCCCCAGCCAACTTGCTCAACTGCGTTAATACCATGCTGCACGTCGAGATTGCATATCTCTCTCGTTCCAGCTTTGTAGTTAGCTGCCGGCGGGCAAGCTCGTGAAACGATTCATAACCGTACAGTGCCGGATGAGAGCTCCCAAGACTTGCAATCCGCTCAAGCACGCTTCTGGCACCCGTCAAGGCGCTGAGCTTTTTGTCAATAAAGGGCAGCAGCAAGCGGTCAGCAAGCCTCCCATCCGACAAAACCTTATCGAAAAAAGCTTGACTTAATGCATGATCGCTCTCGACGGCTGCATAGATCGAATCCATCGTATCCTGCCCGTTTCGCTTTGACGCATCATGAAGGGCGTGGATAAAATAGGCAACAAGCTTGCTTTCGATGTTCGGTCTGTCGATTAAATAGTAGTCTCTGAACGCCTCGATAAGATAAGCTTGCGGCACAGAGTCTTGCCTAACTTGGTCAAATTCGTAGTCGAATTGCGAAAGTAATAGATCATTTAAGCGAAGCTTGGATTCGAGTGCTCCTGCCGGCCGCAAATAATCGAGCAGCACGCGAAGCACCATCGGTTTATGCGCTTCATACAACGCTTCATTGCCTTCCTCGATCTGATACAGCACGCTTAGCTCATGATAGCTCGCAGCTGCAATTCGACGGTCTGGATCCATGCCAGCTAGCATCGACTCCGCGAATTTAAAGAATCGGTCGGCATGCTCAGCATGCTCCAAATGGTTCCAGACAAAATCCAAAAACGGATGCTCCATACCGTCCAGCTCGACATTTGATATTCGGCCGCTTACGAAATCGAACGTATAATCCTTCTCGATGCTCCGGTCTCCCGGGCGCAGACTTCCTTGCTCCACAAACGTAAGGTGGACCGATTTGCGGCTCTGAGGCTCCTTGGCATAGGTAATAAAGCCGAGCTGATTTCGATAAGCATATGGCAAGCTTGCATAAAGTACATGCAGCAGCTGCAAGGCCTTTTCAGGCAGCTGTGCAATCGGAACGTCAAGTGAAACGTAAATTTTCTTCTTGCCGCCGACAGCTGACATCACCGCGTACAGCAGCTGTTTAAACGGCTTTTCCCCAATATTCAGCAGCGACAGCAGCGAGCGATTCGACGGTTTGACGGCAGAAGCCGCATGAATCGGAAGACTGCTGAGCTCGGGCAGCTCCATGCCATTATCGATATCATAGCTATTCGAGAATGCGGCTTTCAGCCAGCTCCTATAATCATCAGCAGTTTCACGGCCCGCCTCGTGTGGAATCAAGTAGTTATGCGTAAAAAAAGCGCTGCGAAGCCCGGTGAAATCCGCTGCTTGATAGATGCTGCGCCCGAGCAGCACATCGCCATTTTCCAGATGAAGCAAATGCGTGGTCTCGGGATACAACGCTTCGTCTTTCTCGCCGCGATTAGTCAGCTCGGTCGGCGCATCGTACACGCAATACGGATGGAGCGTTTTTTTAACGAAAGAAGGGTCTAAGCCGCTTGACTTGGCAATCGTATCGTACCCCTCTGTGGATCTGAAAATACCGCGTCTCTCCCGTGCGTACATCTGCTGCTGGATCATCCTGCGGGGCGTAGAATCGCGCACTATTCTCTTCTCCCTTCAATGAAATTCAGCTTGTAAAGCAGCCAGATGAAGGGCTCGTCCACGCGAATCGGACTAACGACGGTTTGCAGCTTCTGATCAACAGGATTGCTGCCGAGAGCCGAAACCGCATAATAGGCCGTTTCCTTGAAGTAAACATCCATTGTGCCTTTGAAGGGCCGATCGACCTTTTCTATAAAACGGCGGATTTCCCCATCGATATTTTCGAATTCCGTCAGATTGAAATAATCACGGTGGACCATATTATTGAAAATATTGCTGTTGGATTTAATATATTCGCCGTCCTCATCCTTAAGGGAATGAAGCATATCGCTTTTGGTAAGCACCACGGCTGTCGGAATATCCGTTTTGTTATTGTCCTGATAAGCAATAAAGTCGCCGAACATCGTCAGTACGACATCGCGGGGCTCATCATATTGGGAAACCCACTCGCCCGGCTTGTCGCCTAGCTTAATTCGGATTTTCTCACGTATGGAACGGATTTGGAGCGGATCAACCATTAACAGGATGCCTGCCGAGTTTTTAATATGCTGGCCATGCAGGCCAAGATAATCCTGTTCGACCATTCCCTCGCCCGCCACATCGAAAAAAACAAGCGTAAGCGGAGGTTTGGACTCATCCTTAAAGACGAATTGGAAAATAAACGGCTCCTGCATCTTTTCTTTCTGCGTGGACGCCAGCAGGTCGCCGCGCTCGAACAGCGGCTCCTCGTAATTGGTGCGGAACTTGCGGCTGATCTCCGCGTTCAGCGGCATGCAAGCCGCATTGAAGTGGTCGGCAGTCGTGTTCTGAAGCGTATGGATCAATGCGGTCATATAAACCGATTTCCCGACTTGGGATGCGCCAATAATCGATATGATATTGCTTGGCACCTTGCCTGCCGTTACCGGAATCTCATTATGGCATTTCGGGCAAAGCCTTCTTCGCGTAAGCTCTCCGTAACGATCGTTGATTCCGATCAGTACGTGATCCGAATAGACCCGATGCTCCTCGGGCACGTCATTCGGATATAGAACCGCCTCCATGTCATGCACGGAATCGAGGCCGAAGCGCTCGCGGTATTTGTTCAGCTCCTCATCCTCGCCTAGCGCATAATCCTCATCATCCTCACGGGAGTGGGCAGCGCGGAACACGACCTCGTCCGGCGTGAATTTACTGAAGCAGTAAGGGCAGACAATATCGTAAAACAGCGGTCGCTGCTTCGCTTCCGGCTTTTTTTTGAATAGATCGAACAAGCCCACGCAATCTACCTCCTTTATACTGAAATCAATTCATATAATTGTCCGTATATCTTGCCGTCCGTGAAAAACAGCCGAATGTAATCCTCTTTGCCAATCTCAATAGCAGGCAGCATATTTTTCCCGGCGTCAAAAGGGGCTACAAACGGGTATGCCATGCCATCTTCCTTATTGGCGGGATAGCTGCCTTGTTTCTTGACGTAGCACAGTACATCCTTCGCGATTGGCACTTCAGCCGTCACTTGGATTTGTACCGTTTTGAATTTGCGAAACAATCCATTTTTACTCATAACCGAATAATGGATTTTGGCTCTGCCGGCACTGATCTCGATCCGATTCTCGCGGTTAGCCTGCTGAATAAGCAGGGGGCCGTAGTCACCCTCTTGATAGGCATACACCGTAAAGGCCACTATGCCAATTCCTTCAATCCGGGTTTGATAGCCGTTATTCGCTTTATACTCCGCCCTAGTGTAAAGCTTGGGCTCGCCTTTGTTTCCAAAACCATCCGCTGATTGGCCGTCATCCATTTTCTCAATATATACGGCATCTATACCGCTTGGCCAAATCCAGCGCAGCGTGCAGCGATCCTCCTCCATAGAGCGAGTCAAGCCGGTGATGGCTGGAGAACCGTCCTCTGCATCGACAAACCGCATCTATATCCGCCTCCCGCTTTTATTTAAATCCATGGCTGCGGCTATCTTTCTCCCGCTGGCCGATACCCGCAGAAGCCGTTCGATTCAGACTGCCCGTTCTCCCGCCTCCGCGCGGCTTTGATGCGTTGTTATCCCTTATAGGTACGACTAGCGTAAACAGGCCGATGATGGCTGCGAGCACAAGCACGGCTATCAATCGAGACATAGCATCTGTCAGTAAATGACCGGACAAGCCTGAATCCAGAATCATACCGGCAAGCAGACCGCCAACAATGCCTCCGCTGCCAAAGCTTAGCGCCAAATACCGGTTGTCGAACAGCAGCCCTAAAGCTACTCCGATGGCTGCACCTATGATCACCAGTGATAAAATTCGGAGAATCGTATAATACGTACTCTCGGCTGCATCTCCGGTCCGCTCAGTCAGGAGTGTCTGCTTGTCGAGCTTATCGTAAATATTCTGAAAAACGAGCGATATCCCATTCGCTTCCGAAACGTCATAGTAGCTGCCGCCCGTCGCAGTAGCTAATTGCTGGAGCAGCTCAGCCCCTCCGCTGTTCATTACGCTAAGTCCAACCGTATTCACGGCAATTTGCTTTTCTTGAAATGCCGCAATCTGCTCATCGAGGCTTGATTCGCTGAACCCGTCTGACAGCAGGATGACCATCGTGCCTCGTCCCGGGTTCTCTTTGCTTGTGATCGTCTTCATGGATTCCGCCAAAGCAAGGCTGAAGTCCGTTCCCCCATTCGTCGGCTCAAGAGCCTCAATAGCCGCGTTTACGCGGTTTTTCTCCTCTTCGCTTCCGACCTTAACGAATGGCTGCAGCAGCTCCGCAGTATCATTAAACACGACGACTGCCACTCGGTTATCGCTCTCCATGTTGCTGATAAGCTGCTTCGCAGCTGTGTAACGCTCATTACCCGGGTCTGTCTCCGACATGCTTCCCGAATTATCAATCGCAAGCACAATGTCCTTCACCGGCTTCGCGCCGCCGAACTGCAGGCCGTAAACGAGCTGAACGAGTCCTCCGACGACGAATAATAAAGCTATCGTAGACGGTATTAGCAGCTTCCAGGATTGATCGGTGTAGCGCTGCCGCCATGAAGTCCCATTCAGACGCGGCGCTATTAATTCCGCGATTAAGCATGACAATCCGATACATAAAGCAATCATGCCGAAATAAAGACCAACAACGACAAAGCGCGGCCAACCTTCCGACAGCTTGCTCAGCGTGAATTCTCCGATTGCAAATCCGGCTGCCCCTCCAACCAAACTTAGCAAGAGGAGCAGCACATTTATTTTCCGTTGCATAATTGACAGCATCCTTTCCGCTTACTAGTGGAGCGCTGCGAATAGCCATGTAAACCGTTTAACGCAGCTTAGGCAAAAGCGCGTGGTCAATCGCATGGAATTCATATCCGTTCTGCTGGTAGGTTTCATAATAAACCTTGCCGTTTCTGTAATACATCAAATCCTCCAAGTGAAAGCCGCCCATCAGATTCAATTTCTCCACACCGCTGCTGCGCTTCTCATGCACGCTGCCAAGCTTGTAGATGCGAGTGGTTTCGTCAACCCCGATCGCGTAGCGGATAAAGTCGCTTTCTTGATCCCCGAACATGTATTTCTCTTCATAACGATGCTCATGCGTATAGTCGAGAAGCCGGATATGGATAGTGGCCTGCTCCTCCAGCGTTCGGTACAGCTGGTGAAACAGCTCATCCTTGGACAACGCTTTGCGATTGCTATAGGCCACGGAAACGTTGGCCCGCAGCAGCAGCTCCTGCTCGAAGCTCTGATGGAACGGCTCCGCGCGCAGGACGTACTTGCGGCATACTTCAATTAATCGCTCCAAGAGAGCTTGCTCCCCTTGATCGAGCAGCCCTGACACATTGCCGAGAAACCTCTCTTCGAATAGAAACGAAGCGCCGCGTTTTTCTTCAGTCTCGAGCATAACGCCATGTGTGACCCGCTCATAATATTCAAATACATTTTGACCAATGTAATCATCGGCTGAACGGATGCTCTGCAGCGCCGCCTCCTTAAGCTCTGAAGCCAGCCCGTTCATTTGCAGCACGCGCAGTCGATAGGATTCATGGAGCAGCTCAAGCTCAGCGACAAGTCTTCGGTGCAAAGCAAGCTCTGTCTCCAAGCGGAACAGCTGCCATTGCTGACGGTAGACCGTGTCGAAAAACGCACGGATAAAAGCACGAAGATTTTGCTTATCCATAAACGGCAGCCGCTGAAATTTCAAATCCTCGACACGCGTGTCACGGAAACGTGCAAGCTCCTCGCCCGCTAATGCAATTTCTCTCGCCAAATCTCTCATCCGCATGCGGACCATATTCAGCACGCTGCCTTCTTTATGCTCATCAGTCCAATCGGACACTTGATAGAAGGTGACTATCGGTTGTTCGTTCATTTGACGGGCGACCGTACGGCGTATTTCATCTGTCGCGTTAATCTCGCTCAGCCGCAAATCGGCTGGTTCCACGAAATGCTTATGAAAAAAGGCCTCGCTGCTATCGCCGAATAGAGCGCCCTCAGCCTCGCTGAGCGTCATGCGGCGAAGCTGCTCATAGCGAACGCCGCTCGTCAATAGGCCAGTCATGTCCATGAGCCTTTCTTCTCCAGGCACCAGCTCCGCGATCCTAGCCTCCATTGCGGCATTGTCGAGTCCGAAATAGGCTAGCTTCGCTTTGCTGTCAAGCTCGGGCTCGCGCTGAAGGCGTTCAGTCATATGCTCGAAAAAGTGGTAGAGCACGGTCAACGCAATGGAATAAGAAGGACGCATCGCTCTGGCTAACCCGGCTGAGACGAAGCCCTGCCTGCCGGATTCGGCAACCAGACTGTTTCTGAACGATGAATTGTTATAGCTTCCGTCATTCGCATGAAGCGAACCATCCTTGCGTTTCCTGTTCTTCAGCAGCAATATGCGGCAAATCATTTCATAGTTGTCCTGCATGCCGTTCGGCGTTGTCATTCCTCGTTCGTTGCGGTCGGAAAGCACATAAACAAGATCAAATAAAGGTGCCTGCTTGTGCTCTACCGGAATGGCAAGCCCATCGCCGGTAACCTGCAGCTTAGCTGAATACGAGTAATCCGGCTGCTGCATGCCTTCGAGCTCGCGAAGGAAGCTGATTCCAGCCGCTCCTGCATAACCGAAAGTTTCCGACTGGTCACTCTCTTTGATCAAAGCGTATAAATCCATTTGCACCGATTTGAACATCTGCTCAAATATCGATTGCGCAAGCAGCGAAATTTCCGGAATAAGCACATTCATCGGATCGTCAGCTTGTGTAATGACGGCAAGGTGCAGCCGATCAAACGACGCATAAAGACGACCATAATCCGCAATGGTATCGCTAACCTGCCGCAGTGATTGATTGAGCATGCTCAAATGGCTGCCTTGCTTATGGAATGCAATACTTATTTCCTTGCGAACGGAGCGTTTATCGCTATCATCTGGTACAAGCCCCTGCAGTGCTGATACCCAACTCTTAGATGCTAGGCGATCTTGCGTACCTGTCCGGTTCGACGACTCTGCGTATGCAGCTGCCTTCGATGATACATGCAAATAGATAACGCCCGCATTGTTATCCCATTTCTGCTCATTGGAGCGCATCATCGGCTCTATCGCATGTCCAGCCTCATCCCCAACGAATAGAAAGACGGTTGGATAATGGATACTGCTCTGATCATCTTCAAGCCCTTTTAATTGATGCTCCGAGACCGAGTAGTCGGTCGCGAAGCGATTCAGCAGTTCTCTCATCTCTATTTCAACTTTCTGCGGATTTCATTTAATTTGGAAGTCATTTCTTTATAGAACCTATGCAGCTCTTCACCGTTCGCAAGCTCCAGCTTCTCATATTCAAGACGCTCGCGCGCATCAAGGAATTGGCCAAACAGCTCCTCCAGCTTATGAAGCAATAGCTTCGTGTCCTCTGTCGCGGTAAGCTCAGTCACTCTTCGGGATGCTTTACGCATCAGCGTACTGCGGCTTTTCTCATCTAAGCGCCGGAAGCTCTCGAACACCTCATGCTCAACATAGCTGCTGCTTTTCATTAGATTGGCGAATGGCGTCCATGCGTCTTCCTCCGGATCACGGTCGTACACGTAAAGCGCGCCTTTCTTGCTGATCGTATCTGTGTAAAGCGCCTCAATAAATTGGTCAAACCATTTCTCTTCGCCTTGATGAAGCAGCAATAGCTGCTCAAGCTCGCCCGACTTGGCTGCAATCTGCTCATATTTGGCTAATTCTTCGCGAACCCGCATTAGCTGCTCCGGCGATCGAATCAAGTTTTCTTGGGCAAGGTCAGCGGAGAAGCTTCCGAATATATCCTTGGTCGATTCCAGCTCCAGTCCTTCTGCCAGCAAACGTTTCAATTCGATCAACGCCCGCTTCACCTCGCCCAAATTAGGCTTAGCCGCATCCAGCTGCATATTGAAAGACTTTAGATGCTCGGAAAGCTGGAAAGGCTTCGTGAACCGAACCGAATAACGGTTGCTCGTATTGTGGTCGACACCCTTTTCCGCAATAATTTGATAGCTCTCCGCTTTCGCAAATTCGGCACGGACTCTAGCGTTATAGCTTTGTACCCGTGCATTTACGTACGTATCTCCCCATGACTTCTCGGGAATGGGTGATGGCAAGTACGTCCAGTTGTTGCGGTCGGTCTGCACCAGATGGCGGCCGATGCCTTCCTTATCCAGAATCGTGCGCTCGTAGCTTTCCTCGTATACCTTAAGCGGCGTATATACGAACAACGGTACGCCATTCCGCGTATTCAGCCAGAATATCCGGTTTTTAACTTCGCTTTCCTTAATCGTGAAATGAGATTTGCCGATCGAGTTATTCTGGTAGTTCCGAATGCCGCGCAATATGCTCGGTGCCTGTACGGGAACCGAGACGAAGCCCCATGACGGAACATGCAAATTGCCTGAGCTGTTGCTAAGATGGAATACAGGCACGGCTTCCTCATCCAGCTTGCTTGCGATATGGCGCTCTACGAATTTTTCGATTGACTCATCGTTTCCGTACTTCATGACAAGAAACTCTTCCATCGATTTCATAATGAGATCGCCGAATTTATCGGTCAAAAACTCCGAGATCGAGCTAACGATGTCGATTTCCTGCTCCTTCACCCAAAGGTTGGAATGGTCGAGCAGCTCCTGCGTGAAATCGCGGATGAGATCGTCGCCGTCCTTCTTGTCCATCATGCGGCTGATCACATCAGAGATATCGGGCACGCCGACAATGTTCCAATAGTACGTTTTGTTCCCCTTATGATCCGCTTGCTCATCGCCATTCATAAGTAGATCGCCGTTCTTCGCAAAAATGGCATTAAGCGTATTTAAAATTTCGGTAAATACGTTGTAGATCCGATTGTTCTCGTTGTTCAGCAGCTGATGGAGATCCTCGTAAAATTCGATTAATTGCTCCATGCGCTCAACGTCGGCATGCAGCCAGTACTCATTGATTTTCGCTTCGATATAGTTGTTTTTCTTTTTATCCTTCGACACGAATGCGCTTTTGGCATCGCCCATACGCTCATCCGCCTGCTCCCTTGCAGCCTCGATTTCACGCGGCAGTCTTAGCAAGCCCTCGCGCAGCGTTTCGATATAAGAAAGCAGCATTTTCAACAAACAGAATCCTTTCTCGGTGTAGAGCAATCGCGACACATAGAAAGGGCCCTGCTCTGGATGCAGAAAGGTACGCCGGATTTGGTCAGTAAATTGTCCCACGATTTCGCCGGGCAGCTGTTTCTTGGCCTTAATGTATTCCTCACGGGCTCGTGCAAGGAAGTTTTGCTCCAGCTCGGTGTCCATGTTCACCGCTTGCAGCTTAATCACGTTATTGTAATTCAAACGCTCGCTGTTCTCGAAGCCAGGGAGCGGCTCAGGCACACGCGAATCGAATGTTTTCATCATCGTTTCGAGGTCGATGCCCAGCTTGCGCGCAAACTTCTCGACATCATCCTGGCTCGGCGCCTTCTCGAACATCTTATCCATTTTATTGAACAGGCGATATGCCAAGTAGGTCGTCATTTCCTCGATTGGCAATACGGCCGAGGATGCTCCAATAATATTGTAATCGTAGTTGGCCGGGTACATCTTGTTCATTTGCGCGATGTTCGTCCGGATATTGCTGATATAGTCATGGATGGCGAATTCTTCGCCCGACTGCTTTTCTTCGCTTGAGATGAAGTTCGTAATATTCTCAGCCGTTACGTTCATGCAATAATCGTATGCATTCTCAAGCAGCTTGCCCTCCGCATTCGTCGCAGAGATAAGGTGGCATAAATTAAACGGCGGAAGCGGCGAATTAACAGATAGGATACTGCCGTATTGCTGCTTGAACCGCTCGCCGCGACCGTCCACGTTCATCCAATAGTCGAGCTCTTTCAATGCGGCATAGCCATTCTTTTTGATATACTCGCGCGTATGGTCACTCAAGCTTTTGTTCGCCAGATTGATATCCGGCGTGAACAGGTATCCCAGCGTGTTTACGCGGTCAATGCCCGCGGAGCCGTGGTCGCGCTCGATAATCCCCCTTACGATATACGAAATATCGAGGAAACATCCGCTGCCCGTCCCTCCGGATAATCCGGTCAACAGAAATACCATCAGCTTTTTGTTCGTACCGACAGACAGCGTTTTAATTTTCTTGTCGATGCTTTGCACGACTTGGTTAATCTTTGTGAACAGCAGCAGGCGACCAGCTTGGCGTACGCCTGCGGCACCGTTCATCCCGTCCGTAATGCTCAGCTCGGGGGACAGCCAATCGGTAATGTACGGCTCCAGAATGCTGCGGTTCTGAAGAAGCCCGCCAACCTCGGCATTGGACAGAAGCACGAATTCATTAATCGGGTCGAGTCCGATCCCCTTGTATTTTTTATTGCGGTCTTGTTCATTCGTTTCAAAAGCAAGAAATTCCACATTATCCGGTTTATCGCGTTTACGCTTGGAGATCGGATCCTCCGGCAGCTTGAAACGGCGGTTAATCTGGTATTTCAGGCGCAGGAGCGCATCGATGCCGGTACCTCCAAGTCCAATAATAAGGATAGGGTTGTCAATGGTATCAACCCGAATTTTCTCGCTGACAATACCTCCGCCTAGCGATACGTCAAGCTGCTGTATATGTTCTCTTACGATCGGTTTCATGTTCATTTCCCTCCAGGGCTCTATTTATACCAAATATTCAATGAATATCGTCTTGTCCACTTGCTTCAGTGACACCGTGATGAGGTCTCCGCTTTTCATTTCGAATGCATGGGATGCATCGATGGTGCGCCCTGCTTTCTCGATCGTACATAAGGAGCCGTTTTGCAAAACAATACGATCGTTGCTGCCTGGCTTGAAAACCACCTTCTCCGTTTCTTTAAGCTCAGGAGCGAGCTGCAGCAACTGATGAAGCAGCAGCTTGCCTTTGAAGGCGGACAGCTTCTTGTACTGCGGCGACGTTTTGTCACCTGTGTTCTCGTCCCTAATTTCTATAATAAGCTGACCAACGAAGCCGCGGTTCGCCTTTTTCAGGAGACGCAGGATTACGAATGCTGCCGCGAGCACAGCTGCGAGACCTATCACTCCCAATATGACAGGCACGACCGGGAACGGCTTCTTTTCTTCAACCGCAGGCTGATTCGGTGTGGACTGTCCTGTTCCTGCCCCCTTGGCCGTAATCGCGAGCGCCTCGGTTTCACGGAAAAAGCTTTCTTCTTCCGCTTTCACTTTGATTTCATAGTCGTGCTCGTCCTCAATCTTGTACGTTCCTTCGAAATGGTCGCCTCCATTGTCCATAGGCACTTCCTTCGTCGTTCCCGTATCCAAATCTTTAACGAGCAAAACCGCGCTCATGTTGCGATACTGCTCTTCATCCTTCAGCTTTTGTCCACCGCTGATCAAATAAGAACGGAATGTAACAGCATCCCCCTTTGAATAAGAGGTTTGAGCGAGGGGATCTATCGCCAAACCCAGATCGTAGTTGAAAATAAGATTGATATCGATTTTATCGCGATTAACGCCTTTTACTTGCAGCGTCCAATCACCTTCGACCGGTGAAAGCAGCTTAATCAATGAATAGCTCTTCGATTTCGACAGCAGGATATCATCCGAAGGAATGGCGACGCTATTGCCTGCTGGATCGATCAGCTTCGCTTCCACGGGCTGGGATGACATAATCGAAATATTCGCTTCCAGCACGTTCGCGTTGGGAACGGAGATTTTCACGTTTTGGTAGTTTCCGTCCGCCGTGAAAGAATCTACCGGAACGACGTTCAAATCGAGATGGCTGGCAAATATTTCGCTCAATATTTGAGGCAGATCATCCGCCGAGTCCGTGGAGAACGACTTGCCACCGGTCAAATCCGAAAGCTCGGCGAGCGCCTCTTTATTCAGCTTCCCATCCGCATTCAGCCCAATCGTGTAAATCGGCACGCCGCTGTCATTCGCTTCTTGGATAGCCTTGTCCATGTCTGTATCCGACTGTGCTTGCGTTCTGCCGGATGCATCATTGAAATCGTTATTTCCATCCGCCAGCAGGATAATCATTGGTTCATGCGCAGGATCAGCGCCATCCTCCAATATTTGCACCGCTTCCTTAACACCGACAGAAACGTCTGTGTAGGCGCCGCGGTTTAATTGGTCGATGAAGCCTTTCAGATTGGTTTTATCCGCAGCAGATTCAATCTCCAGCAGTGCTTTCTCGCGCTGAATTTCATCCGTGTAAGCAACGATTCCGACCTGGTCACCCTTTGTCGACAGCATATCGATGAACATCTTCATCGCCTCGTTGCCGATTTTCCCCGGATCGCTCGTGCTCATTGAATGGCTCACATCAAGTACCAAAACCGCGTCGATCCGCGATGTTCCCTGCGCTGCCTGCACGATAGAGAGACTGCTGAATGAAAGCAAACAAATTGCGGAAGCCAATATAAGTTGTCGTGTAGCTCGTTTAAGTCTATTCATGTTTGTACTCCTTTGTAGTGGGACGAACGGACCCGATCTGCTAGTCCTATAGTCGCTGTTAGTCATGGCTCCCAGTAAGGTGGTATACTACTAAGTAAGTATACCTGATAGATTTCCATAAATCACTTTTACTGTAAGAGAGGGACCATACATGGTTACATACGTCTGCCTAGGATTATTGTTTCTTTTTGTCATCATCAATGTCATCCAATATCGTTCCAAACAAAAACTTGCCCCATCTCCGGAACAGCTTAGCAAGCTGGTCTTGTCTATTCTAAAAAGCAGCGGGCAGCGTGATCGCGAATGATAAAAAAACAGCCGGTGCTCCTTGCTCCTTATATTAAAACACGCTTTCCTTACGATAAGCTTAAAATTTGCCGCAGATGCAATCACTTTACCGTTCTTGGCGAAGAAAAATGTCCGGTATGCGGCAAAGCAGCGCTGCAGCAGGTGGAGAAACGAGCTGCTTCCAAGCTGCACCGCTCACTGTGGGGATCACGAATTATCGTATTGCTGCTAATCGCATTCGGCCTCTTCATGAGCCAGTCAACGATGCAAACGACATCGCTCGCTATTGGAGGCACGTCGCTACTCGCTCTATTATGGACGATGCAGAGACGGTCAACCCCTGCACTTTTGCAAATGGAACTTGAAAAATTATTTCGCAAGGAGGCTTACTCTCTTATAGCAGGGCTTGCCAATGACCGTGAAATGGCCATTAGCGTCTTTCATAGTGGCAACAAAACGCTCGCTTATGAGATGCTCCGAGAGATCGGGGCTCTCGTGCATACCGACCAGCTTCGCATCGAACAAATCTTGCTGCTCCAATCCTTTGTGCTGCGCAAGGACATGGACTTAATGCTGGATCCATTGCTTATGGATCAATTCGATCCCGATCTCGTCGAATATATTGGCGAGCTCGCCAAAATCAGACGCGACCTGCTGAAAGAGAACACATTCCGGTATGTATTGCTCCATGAGTCACACATCCTAAGAATGGAGCATGGCGAGAGCATTCTCGTGAACGTCACAAGCGCTGCAATTCGGTTGAAGCGGTATACGACGCTCTATCCCTATTTGATTCTTCGGTATGCGCGCAAGCTGCCCAAAGACCGCTTTCTGCGGCTGTACCGAATGGTTCAAAGCAATGCGCAAGCCAGCAATGGCCCTTTATATGAAGAGGTCATGGCTATTTATAACGAGAAATACAAATTTGACGAGGATTTCCAGATCGGTAAACGGAGCCGCGACTAAACAGGGCATTCCAGTCGATTTGAGAAAAAATTAGCAATGATGACAAATAAAAATGGCTGTACAGGCGATCAAACCTGTACAGCCTTTTTGTTTCTTTGGGTGAGTTCTATTAACAAGCGGCTCAAGGCTAATAGCATAGATTAAAAGTCTCGGTAACAAATATCCAATCATAGCACGAGGTTCGTACATATGTTAAATAAAATATGAATAAGGAGGTACACGAAGCTGCTAGAGGAACAAGTCCGCTACTATAAGCTTTCCAATTCGTTTAGAAGCTTTGACGCAAATCATGAAAGAAAGGAAAGTGATTGGTAGTGAAACGAATAAAAAAGGCCCGTGCTAGCGCTATTCTTCCAACAGGAAGCGCGTCACCGATGGAAATCACCATGTCACCTGTATCGCCCGCATTGCCTGCAATGCCTGTAGTACCTGTAGCGCCTGCAGCAGCACTTCCTGAAAGCGAACGCCCTTCCTTCTCTCGAATAGGCGTTTTTGGCGGTCTGGACGGAATGATGTCCATGATGGGCAAAGTCCAGCAATTTTTCGGTATTTTCCAACAAATGCGGCCTGCTTTCAAACTAGCAGGCAATCTATTTGGCGCAAAAGCATTTGTCAAAGGGTTGCCTTCTTCTTCAAGAACAATAAAAAAACAAAAACATAGATCAAGAGCTGTCGCAGCATCACGCAGCAAATCCAATCGAAAACGCCGCTAACCGGTTTGTCCTCCGGGCATCTCCTAAACTAAAAAGGCTGCATGCTACCCAAATGGGAGGCATGCAGCCTTGCAGCTTATGTGTTTCGTTTAGTTGTCCTTAGCCGAAATTTTCTCTAATGGCTGTGCATTCCCGTATACGGGGCGCTTGCGGTCAACCGGCTTTGCCCATTTCACGGCATTTACGATGACGCGCTGGATGTCTTTATTATAATAGGTAGGGTACGTTTCATGGCCTGGTCTAAAGTAAAAGACTTTGCCATTCCCGCGCGTGAACGTGCAGCCGCTGCGGAATATCTCGCCGCCTTCGAACCAGCTGGTAAAAATCAGCTCATCCGGCGCAGGAATATCGAAATGTTCACCGTACATTTCTTCCTTCTCCAGCTCGATAAACTCGCCAATGCCTTCCGCGATCGGATGGCTCGGCGATACGACCCATAGACGCTCCTTCTCATCCGCTTCGCGCCATTTCAAATCACAGCTTGTGCCCATTAGCAATTTGAATATTTTCGAGAAATGACCCGAATGAAGGACGATCAAACCCATACCATCAAGGACGCGATGTCTTACTTTTTCAACCACTTCATCCGCAACGTCTCCGTGTGCAAGATGCCCCCACCAAATCAATACGTCCGTGTCGTTCAAAACATCATCCGTCAAGCCATGCTCCGGCTCATCCAGCGTTGCCGTCCCGGCATCATAGCCCGCTTCTGTTAAAAAACCTGCTATGGCGCCATGTATGCCATTAGGATATAATTCACCGACTAGCGGATTTTGTTTCTCGTGACGATTTTCGTTCCATACGGTTACCTTTGCCATTCTGTTAGCACTCCTTATTGACTCGATTAGTCTCAGTATAGGAAATCCGGCTCTTCAGAGAAAGGCTATATCATGCCGATTTTATATTCAAAAGTGTCATCCTATAAGAGAATCTCTCAAAACTTGCACAATAGCTGTCTTTTTGCTGCTTCAATCATCTCCAAAAATGATATACTCCAAATAGGAGGTTGTACGGATGACTATAACTGAAACGACTGCTTCTGGTTTAACCGAAGCGATAAATGAAGAGGTCATTTATCAGAATCCCCTGCTCTTCCTGAAAATATGGGAGATTACCGCCGACGCTCCTATGACTAGCAGCATGGAGAAGCATCCCTGGCACTTTCACAAGGAAGTCGAATTTCTTGCTATTCTGAAAGGTCATCTCGGTGTACAAAGCAAAAATGATTATCGCATTATCGGACCTGGCGATGTAATCGTGCTTGGCGCCTCCCAGCCTCACCGAACGCATAAGCCGTTTGCGGAAGCACTGCATTATATCGTGTTTCAAGTCGATTTAGGAAAACATTTTGACCAGAGCACGATGCCCTACCTTTACTGCTTCTCGGAACTGACAGAGCCGCTTGACAAGCTCAACTATATATTCGATCTAAGCGAGGCAGCCAAACGCGAAACGCATTCTTTCATACTCGACATATTCACAGAATCCCAGACAAGGCTGAAAGGCTATGAGATATCCATCAGCTCTACGATAAAGAGAATGCTGCTCCTATTGTTAAGAAACGATACGCGCAACGTGCTGAACTATACAGTCGAAGCCGAAATTAATCGCTTGCGCCCGGTGCTTGATTATATTAACAACCGCTTGAATGACAAGCTCTGCGTAGAGGAAGCCTGTGCAATGCTTAATTTGAGCTACCACTATTTCATCAAATATTTCAAAAAAACAATGGGCATCTCCTTCGTTGAGTACGTCAACTATAAGCGTATCAAGCGTTCTGAGCTGCTATTGCTGACGAGCGACCTTAGCATAATTGAAGTAAGCCTTGAAGTGGGCATATCCAATATGGCTCAATTTTATAAGCTGTTCAAACGACATAATCAGTGCTCGCCGCGGGAATTCAAGCTTCGCATGCGAAGCGAGTCCAAAGTCGCCATGGAAAGGATACAAGCCTTTCTCTAATCGGTCATTATTTTGAGCTAACCGTACTGGCCGGACTTCTACAAGCTTCTTCTGTTTGCTTCTCGCTTTAAAATCTTAATCCCGTTTGTCTCCAGCACAACGTTCAAGGCCAGGGTTTCGCTGGACTCCAGATCGACGTAGAGCCTATTGTCCAATAGCACCGTTTTCTGTTGACCGGTAAAGTTCATGAGGAATACATAATCAAACCTTCCATCCGTTCGCAACTGCGCGGTTACGCCTGGAGGAAGCTTCGAGTTCATAGCTTTCTCCAGTCCGATATCTTCCGCTATTTTACTGTAGAAAAGCGCCAAGAAATCCTCCTTCATACGTGTTGCCATATAATAGGCTTGCCCCTTGCCCAGCCGATTGACGGTTATCGCTGGCTTCCCCGCGTAGAATTCATCCTTATATACGCCGATGATCTCGGCACCTTCGATATGGATCACCTCGCATATTTCATGTGATTCGAAGGTTCCTGCAAGCCCTAATGCATGAGGCTCGCTCAGGGACACCCTATTCGTATCCTGATCATATAAGCCTTCAATTTCCTCTGCCCATATGCCTAGCGTTTTTCTTAACGGGCCAGGAAATCCCCCTAGATGGCAAAGATCATATTCGTTTACGATTCCTGACCAATACGTCGTAACAAGAGTGCCGCCACTCTCCACAAATTTCTCCAGCTTGCGTCCGGTCTCCTCGGTGCATAAGTAGAGCATTGGCGCTACAATTAACCGATATGGCGAGAAATCCTCTTCTGCTCCAATAACATCTACTGGAATTCCTTGCTGCCAGAATGCCCGATGATGCATGAGCACGGTTTCCTCATAATGAATACCCGTATTGCGAGGGCCAGATGCGTCGTTAATCGCCCAGCGGTTATCCCAATCAAATAGTATCGCCGTCTCGGAAGGAGTAGCCGTGCCTGCGACCTGTGAAATATGTGCTAACGTATGGCTTAGCTCGGTTACGTCCTTGAACACACGAGTATGCTCATGTCCGGCATGATCCACCACAGCGCCATGGAATTTCTCGCTAGCCCCTCGGCTTTTGCGCCATTGGAAGAATTGCACGGAGTCTGATCCGTGTGCGACCGCCTGCAGGGAAGAAAGCTTATGCATCCCTGGGCGCTTCAGCTTGCTGACTGCCTGCCAGTTTGTTGCGCTAGGAACACTTTCCATCAAGAGAAACGGTTTTCTTTTTAAAGATCGGTACATATCATGGTGAAAGGCAAAGGTTGAACCCAGCTCGCTATCGTCTTTTTGTTCATGCCACATCGGATAGGCATCCCAGGAGACGACATCTATAATGGCTGCAAGCTTTCGATAATCAAGGCTATCAATCATATGCATGTTTGTCGTAACGGGCAAGGAGGAATTCATCGCTCTTACCGCTTCGATTTCATGCCTGCAGAAATCGACGGTCCGATCCGTGACAAACCTGCGCCAATCGAGATTATGCCCATGCATCGCGAATTCGCCATGCGGTGCCGGTGATTCAATCTGCTCCCAAGCCGTAAATGTACGTGACCAGAACGAAGTCCACCAAGCTAAATTCAGCGATTCCAGCGTCCCGTATTTCAGCTGCAGCCATTGCCGGAATTGTTCCTGGCAGAGCTCGCAGTGGCACTCGCCATGATACTCATTGGAAATATGCCAGCCAATGACCGCCTCGTGGCTCCCGTATCGTTCGGCCAGCTTGCCGTTCATGATGGCTGTCTTCTCCCGGTATACCGGTGAAGTGTAGCAATGGTTATGTCTCATGCCATGCAGGTTGCGGATGCGGTTCGCCTCTGTACGGAGCACTTCTGGATATTGCTTAGACATCCACGCCGGCCGTGCCCCGCTCGGTGTCGCTAGCCAAGCATACAGCCCGTTATCCGCAAACGCATCCAACACTTGGTCCAGCCACTCAAATGTAAAGTGTCCTTCCTCCGGTTCAAGCGCCGTCCATGCAAAAATACCGATAGCCATCACCTTGCACCCCGAAAGCTTCATTAGCCGAATATCCTCCTCCAATATGCCCGGCGCATGCAGCCACTGGTCTGGGTTGTAATCGGCACCGTGCATGAAGAAAGGTATCTTATCGCTTATTGGCGGGAACTTTTCAATCATCTTTTTCTCTCCTTCTGCAATCGTCATTTTCTCTCATTAGCTTTATCATAGTTCACAGATCCTTTATACTGATAGCATAGAACGCTCCAATAATCGTACGATCCTAACATGGAGTTGAATGCTCATGATGCCTTTTTTGCTCGCAGAGTTTGCTAACCGCGAGAAATTTCTCCCGCTCTATGTCTGCTGCGTTGGCAGCCATGAACAAAAGCAGCTGACCCGCCCGGTCGGGCATTCCGCGCACCAGCTGTTTCTATCCAGAGGCGGCACAGGTGTTTTTCGTACTGAAGGACAACAAGATCTCGTCATGACCCCTGGCACGGTTCTTATTCTGCCTGCCAACATCCCGCATTCCTACTTCCCTCAGTTAACTGGCGATGCGATGTGGGACCTGGGATTTATCGCTTTCCAGGGACAAGCAGCCGCTCCTTTGCTTGAGCAGATGAACGCGTTCGTTTTAAAAGTGCTGCACGCACCTAATTTCCAAGATTTGTGGAATCAACTCTCTTCCCTGTGGCATCTCATCAGCTTAAATGGCGAGCATGCTTACTGGGAAACCTCAAAGCTGCTTTACGATATAACACTCACTTTGCTAGAAGGCCAAACCAAGTTCAATAAAGATTACACCAGTCCCTTGCCCATTTCCCAGCCAAACAGGGCACTCAACTCGGCTATTAAACTCATTCATGATCATTACAATGAGCGTTTGTCACTCTCGAACGTAGCCAGGGCGGTCGGATATTCCGTCCAGCATTTCCACCGCTTATTCGTCGCAAGCGTTGGCGTCACCCCTCAGCAATACATCTTGCAGCTGCGCATGCGCAGCTCCATTCAGCTATTCCATGATCATCCAGGCATTACGATCGAGAAGGTGGCTGAGCGAGTAGGAATGGATACCAGCTATTTCATTCGCATGTTTAAACGGACATATGGCACTACGCCTAAGCAGTATGTGAAGGGGAACGACAGTCTGCTTCTTTAATACAAGAGAATTTACTTCTCATTTCTGGAATGAATCATACAATGTAATCTACAACGCGGCATGTGCTAAGGTATAATGAATGTGCAATACATAGCAATTATTTGTCAGTTGCGCTCACATGGATGAATCAATCGTAGTCAGTGGAGGAATGGAATAATGGGATTTTTAGACGGATTGATGGGAAATGCATCAGAATTAAAAATGGAGGAAGTGCACAGGGAGTTCAATCATTTGCTCGGAAGCACGGAAAATTTCGAGAAGGCGTACAAGCTTATCAGAGACTTGTTTATTTTCACGAATAAGCGGCTTATTCTCGTTGACAAGCAAGGACTCACAGGGAAAAAAGTCGAGATCCATTCTTATCCGTATAAGAGCATCACGCATTTCAGCATCGAAACAGCAGGAACATTCGATATGGATGCCGAGCTGAAAATTTGGATTTCGGGAGCATCGACACCCGTCGAGAAAAAATTCAATAAAAGCCTAAACATATACGAGCTGCAGAGCGTTCTCGCAGATTACGTGATGAGATAAGGAATAAGACGACTCTTCTCGTTTTTACAGGTTAAATAGGCATAAGCGAAAAAGAAATGCTGCCGGCTTTGACTGCCGATAGCATTTCTTTTTGTTTCGTCTCTGCCTCTCCTTCCACAGAAGCATTCATTATGTCCGGCGCATGTATGCACGAACCGTAATAGGTGCAAAGATTGCCACAATGACGGCTGCACCGATCAGGGAGATGCCCAGATCCCAGCCTACATGGCCCGTATTAGCAAGATCGCGTACCGCCGTAACAAGATGTGAGACCGGATTAATGTTAACAAACCACTGGAGCCAATTGGGCATCGTGTCTACAGGCACGAACGCATTGGAAAGAAACGTTAGTGGAAACAGCACAAGCATGGATATCCCTTGCACACTTGAAGCCGTACGTGCAATGACGCCAAAAAATGCGAATATCCAGCTAATTGCCCATGCGCAGACAATGACGAGAATGCCTGCTAATGCGACATGCTCCAGACCGCCTTCCGGCCGATAACCCATAATATAGCCCATCGTAAAAGTAAGAACTGTCGCAATGGTATACCGAACGGTGTCTGCAAGCAAAGCTCCCGCGAGCGGGGCAATGCGTGCAATGGGCAATGACTTGAATCGGTCAAACACGCCTTTATCCATATCCTCGCGCAGCTGGACACCCGTGACGATCGATGTGGTAATGACCGTCTGTACGAGGATGCCCGGAATGATAACAGGCAAATAGCTTCCGATATCGCCCGATATCGCTCCGCCAAAAATGTAGGTGAACATTAAGGTGAAAATAATGGGCTGAAGTGTAACGTCGAACAATTGCTCTGGCGTACGCCGGATCTTAAGCAGGCCGCGGTAAGCCATCGTCAGCGAGTTTCGTATCGTCTGCCCGAAGCTTGTATGGTTTTTCAACTCTCGCTCCGCGCCTGGTTTAATGGAAGTAATGGAAGTCGTTCTCATATGCTTGCCACCTCTGCTTTTTGTGCCTCATTGGACGAGGAACTCGCGTCCTCCTGCACGCCATGGCCTGTGATGGTTAAAAATACCTCGTCCAAAGTCGGCTTCTGCACGCTGATCTCGGCCAAATGCACTCCTTTTTCGCGCAGAGCGTTCAATACGTCAGTTACCACGTCCACATTGGTTATAGGCGCAGTTATTTTTTCAGTTTCTTGCTGCGATACCAATAGCTGAATACCGAGTACCTTCTCAATGGTGCTACGAGCGACAGCTGCATCATCTGGATTCTGAACTCGCAATTGCAGTGAAGAGCTGCCCACCGATGCTTTCAATTCATCGACTGTCCCCTCCGCAGCGACCTTGCCGCGATCGATAACCGCAATCCGATCGGCGAGCTGATCCGCCTCTTCCAGATACTGCGTTGTAAGCAGCACAGTCGAACCCGTCTTCACGAGCCGACGAATCGTATCCCACATCTGCGAACGGGTTCGAGGATCAAGACCGGTAGTCGGCTCATCCAGAAAAAGCAGCGGCGGCTGTGCAATCAGGCTTGCTGCCAGATCCAGCCTGCGGCGCATACCGCCGGAGAAGTTTTTGAGCGGCCGCTTCGCTGCTTCCGTTAAGCCAAACTCTTCAAGCAGCTCCCATGCTTTTTTCCGTGCTTCAGCACGCCCAAGCCCGAGCAGCCGCGAGAAAATAATCAGGTTCTCGGTAGCGCTGAGAGACTCGTCAACTGAAGCATATTGCCCCGTCACGCCGATTAATTGACGAACAATCTGCGACTCCTTTACAACATCATGACCGAAGATCGTTGCCGAACCCGCGTCGGGCCGAAGCAATGTTGCCAGCATTCTAATGGTCGTCGTCTTGCCTGCTCCGTTCGGGCCAAGCACGCCATATATCATCCCAGCCCTCACATTCAGATCCACACGATCTACCGCTCGGAAGCTGCCGAACGTTTTGACAAGCCCGCTCGCTTGGACCGCCCAATCACCATTGTTGGGCTCTCGTTTTTTCTTCAATCCGTAATCCATTGCCATTCCTCCAATATGAGATGATGTAGTCATCCTAACTCACCTATTTAAACGGAATATAAACGAATCATTTATGAACAAAAAAACCACATGCAGCTTAAGACCGCATGTGGTTTTTGCTCAGCGCTCCTCCTCTTTCATATCGTGAAGATAGGCCATTGCTTCCGCTCGACTTGCAACATTCAGTTTTTTATATATTGCACTTAAATAATTTTTCACCGTACCTGTTGTTAAAAATAATTCAGCAGCGATTGCTTGGTTGGAACGCCCTTGTTTCAATTGGCTTACAATATTCCGCTCCTGTGAGGACAAACCATTCAACCGATCATCCTGCAGCGAATTAAAATGGGATTCCGTTGTTTCATTCATTGATTGTTGTTCCGTTTGTTCTGAAGAGCGGAGCGCTTGCAATAGCCGAGTTTGAATACGGCTGGGATAATTGATTCTTCCCTCTAAGCAGTCCTGTACGATGGAGAAAAGCTTTTTCGTCTCGACTCCTTTAACTAGAAATCCGCTGGCGCCGTGACGTATCGCCTCCCATATGTATTCCTCATCCTCGAAGGTGGTAAGAATCAACACCTTAATCTCAGGAAATTCCGCTTTAATACGCTTCGTTGCTTCCAATCCATCGAGCTTAGGCATATGAATGTCCATCAAGACAAGCTCAGGACGAAGCAACCGCACTTGAGCGATCGCAGCCAAACCATCGCCGGTTGTAGCTACTACATCATATTCATCCTCCATGTTGAACATAGCTGCCAATCCGTCGCGAATTAAAGGCTGATCCTCTGCGATCAGAATGGTTCTTTTAGTAATGTTGATCACTCCGTTCCATTGTTTTCGTTGGGAAAGGGATGCTTATATCTAACGTAACACCACGCTCTGATGACTTTTTCATAATCAATAGCTCTCCGCCAATTTCCTTCACCCTCTCACTCATGGCCTTCAAGCCAAAGCCATAAGCAATGTGAGAAGGAGCCCTGCCATTATCAGATAATCTAAATTGAATATGCCCTTCACGATAGTTCAGCAGAAAGTAAAAAGTAGTGCTGGAGCCATGCCGAATGCCATTGGTCAGCCCCTCTTGTAAAGCACGGTATATGGTTAACTCGGTCATTGGCAGCAAATCCGGCAGATTTGGGTCTATGTCGTATGTAATATCTACCTGTGTCTGCATCTTCGTTTCATCGATAAGCTTAATAAGCTCGGGAACGAACGGCTGATCCAGCCTATGTTCATGAAGCAAGTGTACGGAGCTGCGCACATCGTCTAGACCGCTGCGAATATACCCCTTCGTTCTGTCGATCATATCTTTTGCTATGACATAATTGTTTTTCTCTATCGCATAGGTTGCTGTTTGCAGGCCCGTTAAAGCTGCCGTTAATGTATGTCCAACCGAATCGTGAATTTCGCGCGAGATTCTAGTCCGCTCTTGTAATTTAACTTTCTTTTCCAACTCGATGGATGCCATTCGCAGCTGTTCATTGTCTCTAACCAACTGATTTTTTTGCTGAACAGCCATTTTGGCGAGTAGACTTATGCCGAATATCGCAAAGTATTCGACGATACGCGGCAGCAGATAGAATATCTCATGAAAAGGTGGAAATTGACGATACACCAACAGGCCTAATACACAGCTAACGTAACTTGCCATAGTAAAGAGCAAAGAATGGCTTCTGCGGTGATGAAAGCTAAATTCTCCAACGAGAACTAAGATATAGATTTGCGCAAAAAAGCTTTCCGACCCTATTGCGATCAAAGAAGCTAACGCCAGCTGAAAAAATAGACATAACATGCCAGCCTTACTTTGCAGATTTACCTTTATGACGTAGTTCCGAACGAAAACCGCTAATACGTACGTGCATAATAGCAATAATAGCCCAAGAGAGTATTGATTGGTATGGAACAATAAGAAGAGCGTCGCACCGGTTACGATGATAAACAAGATGTGAGTCATTCTATGATTTAATTGAACATCCATATTTAAGTCCCCACAGAACATGATAGATTTACCAAATATTTTATCATAAACATGACTTTAGTCATATGAATATGCAAATTTCAGCGAAAATCGTCGAATCGCATGTCTTTTTAGTGAACTTCTTCATCTAGAATAAGTCTATGTCATTATTTATAATGATAAAAGTAGATCGGAATGAGACCTAGGAACCATTTGAATAGAAACTTTATTCATTCATTATGAGGCAAAAGAATTATATGTAATGTTTAGACAACCATCAGGATTGGAACTCACTTATCTTCTGCAGATGAGAATAACACTTCAAGGGAGACCTAACGACATGCTGTGGATACTCTGGAACGTATTAGGCTGCTTCCTGCTCCTCTCAAGTATTTTTTTCTCTATCCGTTTGATGCTTGAAAGCAAGCATCAAAGATGAAACTCATCTATGAAGACAGGATACCATCACATGAAGAATTGATCATCCAAGACTGTGTTGCTGCAAACGAGGCTTTGGAGCATTCCGTCGCACAAAAGCTAAACTGTGCAATGCAACAATTTTCATTGATTTATCGCCTGACACAACGGGAATCCGAGATGCTCACCTTATCCGTAATCCATGGTTTATCTAATCGCGAAATTTCCGAGAAATGCGTCATCAGCGAAAAAACAGTCAAAAATCATCTTGCCAATCTAATGAATAAGATTGGTGTTCATTCCATGCGGAAATTGTTCTCGATGCTGCTGCATCATGCATTTTCCTCAAAGAAAAATCAACCAGACGTCTAACCAATTCGCGCATATCGTCCGAGTTCCTAAGCTCCAGCCAACTAACAGCCATGGTCCAAAATAGAAAATAGCGGCACAGGAATAGACTCCTGTACCGCTATTCGTTTAGCTATACCCCTATTTGTATTAAAAGTAAGCAACCATTCCCGCGAGCTTATTGCTATTGGTCCCTTTTCTCCCATGCAGCAAGGCCAAGTGCAAGCGAGCCGCATAAGCCGGCATTGTCGCCAAGTCCAGGCAATACGATGTAATCGTCCATTCCGGTCAACAGCTGCGCTGCGCTGACGTAGCCATTGAGATTTTTGCTTACCTCACTACGAATCATTGGCAGCAGTTGCTCTTGATGCATAACACCACCGCCTAGTATGACCCGTTTGGGCGAAAGCATCAGAATCGCGCTCGTCACAGCTTGACCTAGATAATAGGCCTCCATCGCCCAAGCAGGATGATTAGCTTCTAGCTCGCTGCCCTTCACGCCCCACCGCTTCTCAATCGCAGGACCTGCAGCCATCCCCTCCAAGCAATCGCCATGGTATGGACAGTTCCCCTCATAGCGGTCGTCTGGATGACGTCGCGGCAATATATGTCCGCCTTCTGGATGAACTAAGCCGTGAACCAGCCTTCCTTCGGAGTAGACGCCAACCCCAATTCCTGTCCCGATCGTGAAATACACACAGCTATCCAGTCCCTGAGCAGCTCCCCAGACTGCCTCTCCGTAAGCTGCGGCATTGACATCCGTATCCCACCCAAACGGTACATGAAATTCACGCTTTAGCGTATCCAGAAAGGGATACCCTGACCAACCTGGCTTCGGAGTCGTCGTTACGCTGCCGAACGTCGCACTTTTACGGTCGATATCAATCGGTCCAAAGGTGCCTATGCCTATCGCTTCCGGGTTTTTACTTTTAAAATAGGAAATAACCTGCTCCATCACCTGTTCTGGCTTCTCCGTCGGAAAGCTTATCCGGTCCTCGATCTCCCCGCTTTCATTCCCGATCCCGCATACAAATTTCGTGCCGCCTGCTTCAATTGCTCCAATTCGCATGATACGTCTTCTCCTCTATTCGTATTTATGTCTAAACGTAATCGTTTTTCTGATTATAGAAGCTTCGTTCATTTCTCGTCAACCGTTCATGCACCATCACTTCACCGCAGCTATCATCAAATAGTATCCATATGCAAAAGGAGTATGCTTCCTTCTATCGAAGTGTATATGGAGATGGAGTCCACTCATTCAGAAAGGATCTATATCATGACAATAACGATTAGAAATGTAGTCGATGCCATCCGTTCCTCCGTCCACTCTATTGCGAATACGGTCGATGGATTGGAGTTCGGCTCCCCCGATATGGAAGTACGCGGAATTGCGACGACGTTTATGGCAACTCGGCAGGTCATTGAGCAAGCTTTGTCCTTGGACGTGAACTTGCTTATTTCCCATGAAACCTCGTATTATAGCCATCGAACGATTGATGGACTATTGACCGGAGATCCGGTATATGCGAACAAAACAAAGCGCGTTCAGCACTCGGGTCTTGTTATCTATCGACACCATGACTATTGCCACAGCGCACAGCCTGATCCGATTATGATCGGTCTGCTGCAAGATTTGAAGCTGGAAGCGTGCGTAGAGGAAATGCTGCCTACAGCAGCTATTATCCGCGTACCCGACGAAATGCGTGCCGATGAGATTGCGGAATACGTCAAATCAAAGCTAGCTATCCCTTATGTTCGATTAGCCGGCGACCCGCATATGATTTGCAGGCGCATCGGCATCCTTGTAGGCTACAGGGGCGGAATTGCTAATGCTGTCCCGCTCTACCGCGACAAGGGAGTTGACTTGGTAATCGCCGGCGAAGGGCCAGAGTGGGAAACACCCGAATACGTGAGGGATTCTGTCAATCATGGCATTCCAAAAGCATTAGTAAGCATAGGGCATGCAGAGAGCGAAGAGCCCGGCATGCGTTATCTGGCCGAACAGCTGAGGAGAGCATATCCGGGGCTGCCTGTTCACTTTATAGCATCTAAGCCGGTATTTCAGGTATTATGAGCAGTTGGCACCAGGTATCCACCTTATTCTTCACATAGTATAATAATGATAAGGTGAATGATTATTCTATCATGTCACTTTACCAGTATCATCCTACTTAAAGATAAAGGAGGATATCTATGCTAAAATCAATTTCTATCGATCGCAGAGTCTTCAAATCAAAAACAGCTTTGAAGCAGGCTTTGCTTGAGTGGATGTCACATAAACCATTCTCTGATATTTCGATAACTGATATTGTGAAATCAGCTGATTTGAATCGTGGAACCTTTTATAAACACTATACCTATAAGGAAGAGCTGCTCGACGATATATTGGCAGACGTGTTGACTGATCTGATTCAAGCCTACCGATATCCTTACCTGCATCGTCAGAATTTCGATATCCAGAGCCTGAGTGCGTCTGCCATAAAAATATTCGAACATGTGCATGCTTACGCAACCGTCTACACCTTGTTGGTCAGCACGAGTATGCTGCCAGATTTCCGAAATACGGTGTATCAAACACTGAAAAGCCTGTATTTGGACGATGTCACGAACACCTCTCCCAATCCCAATATCGACAAGGAGCTGCTTGCCTGCTATCAGGCCAATGCAGTTCTCGGTCTAATTGCAGAATGGGTGCAGGGCAAATTTAAATACAGCTCTACTTATATGGCGGAGCAACTGCTCGAACTGACGCGCATGAACCGCTCCAACGAGATGTATCATTCGAACCTTAGCTCGGGATAAACGCAATAAGGCTTCATAAATCCAATTTTCTCTGCAGGTACACAAATAGAAAGAGTCTGGCATGCGCCAGACCCTTCTTATTGAACAAGATTGATTAGTTGCTAATCCAGCCGCCATCAACAGGCAGTTCGATTCCTGTTATAAACTTCGATTCATCCGATGCCAAGAACAGGTAAGCATACGCAATATCCATCGATTCACCGGCGTGAGGAGGAAGGGGAGCCAAATTCTTGTAATGTTCACCCATTTCAACCTGTGATTTGATTCCGGCTTTCTCCACCATACCCGTGAACACCGCTCCTGGATGAACCGAATTGACGCGGATGTTGTCTTTGGCGAACCACTGCGCAGTATGTTTAGTAAGCGAGCGTACAGCTCCTTTGGATGCGCTGTACGCTGCGCCCTGAGCATCTGCGATTCCGCCTATAATTGCCGCAATGGATGAAGTATTAACAATCGAGCCTTGACCGTTTTGCTGCATATGTGGGATGACGGATTTCATGCCCAGCCATACGCCAGAGCTGTTAATCGACATGACTTTTTCCCAATCCGCTAGCTCGGCTTCCAGCACGCCTTTGGCGATATGAATGCCTGCATTGTTGATGAGAATATCGATTTTACCGTATTTCGCAATGGTTTCTTCTATGACTGCATGCCATGATTCCGGGCTAGACACATCGAGTTTCAAAGCTATTGCTTCTCCCCCATCTGCTATAATCGCATTCACCCGCTCCCGCAACGCTTCCTCCACAACATCAGTTGCAACGACCTTCGCGCCTTCTTTAGCAAATAACTGCGCTCCGGCAAGTCCCATGCCGCTAGCTGCCCCAGTAATGATGGCTACTTTGCCTGTTAATCTACCCATTTCATTCATCCTCTCTGCTTGACGAGCTCTGTTTATGATCTCGTTCTTCCCTGTAGATAAGCCGAAATCGGTCATCCGTTTGTCTATAATTAATGGTCTAAGACAAGCTGGCCGTTTATGCCTCTATAGTATAGAGCAACACCGAAAACTTTCTCAATCAGCAAATGAAAGCGCTTTTGTATGTTAAGCAACACGAAGAGTTCGCTTCGTTTGTTAACGAATTCCAAAGGCTTGTTAATGAACAAAACAAGGTCAATTGTTGGTTTTTCAACAAAAAACAAGTTAACTCACGGAAATATTACACATATGCCCGAACTGACTCTACTTTCTCGTTGCTCACAGTGTCTATGACGGCTTGGAAAAGATTTGGAGGGTACTCCGCAATACGATGGCACAGATACAAATACCATTCATGTCCATACGTCAAATAAATGCGTATCGGATACCCCGCCGCTTTCAGCCTGCTGCTCAAGTCTGGGCGTATGCCGTACAGCATTTCAAACTCTACATTCGAATTGGACAACCATTTCTGCTCGAGAAGCTCCTCGATGATGAACTCATCATGCGTCGCGATAGACACATGATGCCCGTGTCGAATAGCGCTTTCTACAAGCTCAACATAGCGTTGATTAAGCTCGGAAGAACGAGGAATCATGCAGTCATCCGGCTCTTGATAAGCGCCTTTGACAATGCGGATACGACTAGTCGCAGCATGCAAAGCAGCCAAATCCTCCGGTGTTCTTTTTAATTGCGCTTGCAACGTTATGCCAATATTCGGATACTTTAGGATAGCCTTCTTATAAATAGATAGAATCCGATCCGTCTTAGTGGATTCTTCCATGCTAATGAATAGCTCAACGCCAGACTTTTGTGCTTGGTTAGCTAGATTCATGAGATGTGAAAAAGCGAGCTCGGTATCAATCAAAAGTCCAATATGCGACAAATCGAACGATACTCGTGCCAAGACCTCATTCTGGCCAACTTCATGAATTAATGCCAGCAGTTCCGAAGCTGCTGCCTCGCATTCAGAAGCAACGGTTGTATTTTCTCCAATATACTCTATGGATGCCGCATAGCCTTTGGCGACAAGCTTCTCTGCTGCATCAAGTCCATCTTGACGCGCTTCACCTGTGACATACCTGACAGCCGCAAGCTGAAGCATATGCTTCAACTGCGGGGTATTCTCCACATAAGCTTTTAGGTCTGCACGGCGAGCAATTGTTTTGAGCGCAGCTGTAAATGATTTATCCAATTCTGATCCCAGATGCATAGTTTTCTTCCTCTCCTTCTTTCAAGTAAACCTAGTTTATAAGCTAGATCGGAATCGGTATTGTAAAAAATTGCTCACATTCAAATCGATAACGCATATTTCTGCGGAGTTGCCCCCACTATTTTAAAGAAGGCCTTCGCAAAGTGGCTTTGGTCATAAAAGCCTACTTCTGCCGCTACATCGGCAATAGCTCTTTGCTTCGCAAGCTCTGCCTTTGCATGATTGATTCTTAGTAAAATTTGATAAGCATGAGGAGGAAGATGGCTCCATTTCTTAAATAACCGTACGAGATGAAATCGGCTAATACCTGTTTCATTCTCCAGCATCTCTAATGTCACATGCTCGGCAAAATGCGCATGCAGGTATTCTTTTATGCTTTTGACATACTTTTGGTCGTTGTTGGCTAGGACTTCATGTTCAAGATCGGAAGAATTCTGGCTAACAAGAGCATGTAACAGCTCGATTAAAATCGTTTCGATCTCAAGAGGAGTGCCTTTTCTAGCTATCGCATCCATCGTACGGTTTAAATGCAACCGACAAGCTTTATTTTTACCATCTTCCAGCAAGTAAGGGATGTAAAGCTGATCAATCTCTCGCTGCTTGAGGCCTTGAAACCATTCAGGCTTGATGTACAGCATCTTGTATTCCCAATCTGAATCTTCTTGAGGCTGACAAGCATGTATCATCTTGGGTGGAAAACTGATTAGTCTTCCCTCATCAACCTGAAGCAGCTTTCCATCGCACCAAGCGTTCGTTGTTCCTTTATCAATCAATCCTATCGAATATTCCTCATGAAAATGCTTATGATAAGCAAGATCGCTTCTCATACTTTGCTTAGCCTCCAAAAAAGGCAACAATGGATCGCGGTGAAAGGCCACGGCTGACATAATGATGCCCTCCTATTTATTCGGATTTATCGTCTTTGCTGATGTTGACCGCAGCAAAATAAATTGTTTGGCGAGATAAAGCGGTGTATAGGGCATATCATTGCGAAGCCAAGCGATAATCGTACCAATCAATGCCGAAGATCCATACCAAATGGCAATATCCTTCTGAATATTTAACGAAGAACGAACGGAATCAACCTCCTTTTTTTCTAACCGATCGGCAACTAATCCCGCAAGCAGCTTTAATAAGCGGTCAGAAAAGACCGTCGTTCGATGCGTGGCAAGAATGACCTTGTAAAATTTCGAATGTTTGGAAAGATGCTCGAGCAGATTCACCAGCATTGGCCAAGACTCTTCCTCATTCGAGTTCGGATTCAAATGAAGCGGCGTATCGTTCAGAACCTGTTGAATGTCCTCGACCATCTCATCAGCCATCTTCTCCAGCATATCTGGAATATCCCTATAGTGCAGATAAAAAGTAACACGATTGATGGTGGCGCGTTCTGCCAGTCGATTGACCGAAATCTTCTCGATATCTATTTCCTGCAGCAGCTCAATAAAAGCGTCCCTCAGCAATTGCCGCGTTCGCACGATACGAGGATCTGTTCGCGGTGTAGCATGATCCATATCTTTCTCCTTTCTAATTAAAATCTACACTTTCCGTCATTTCGTAGAACATTTCAAAGATAAACAACATATATACTTTAGTTGTAAAGTACTTTACATTTTTCGTAAATTCTGTCGCTTGTAAACCTATCAATTCTGCCTATAATCTAATTTATACATTGTTCATTATATAACACAGTGTAAATTAAGTACACACAGAGAGAAGATTGGAAAGGATGGAGTAGATTGAATAAAAGCATAGCAGAAAACAGCAGCTCGATAAAAAAGGGACCAATCTTGTTCATTATGATTTTGGGAGCCTTTCTTGCGACGCTGAATCAAACCGTCATGAGCGTTGCTACCCCGGAATTAATGATTGATTTTAGCATTTCGGCTGCAACTGCCCAGTGGTTGACTACCGGGTATATGTTGGTAAATGGTGTATTGATTCCGATCACAGCTTATTTGATGCAGCGATTTACCACGCGCGAGCTTTTCCAGGCTTCCATGTTTATCTTTCTTGCAGGAACGATTGTATCGGCGCTTTCGTCAAGTTTTCCTGTCCTGTTGACAGGTCGTTTGATTCAAGCTGCCGGCGCTGGTATAATTATGCCGCTGCTCATGACCGTTATTTTAACACTCTTCCCCCCCAATAAGCGGGGAGCCGCGATGGGCATGGTTGGGTTCGCTATTATTTTCGCCCCCGCCATTGGACCAACGCTTGCCGGATATATTCTGGAAAATTATCGATGGGAAACCATGTTCTACGGCATGATTCCTTTAGTTGTTATTGTAATCATTTGCGGGTTAATTTATCTACGGAATGTGTCAGAACGCATTCATGCAAAAATTGACATCATAAGCGTCGTCCTCTCCACTGTCGGATTCGGTGCAGTGATGTATGGCTTCAGCCGAGCAGGCAGCTTGGGCTGGTCGAGCGCTGAGGTCATCACGTTCCTGATAACGGGGATTCTTTCACTTGTTCTGTTTACTTGGCGGCAAATAAAATCCGATAATCCGCTTCTAGATCTGCGTGCTTTCAAATACAACATGTTTACACTAACCACCGTCATTAATATTGCGGTAACTATGGTTATGTACGCGGATATGATGCTGCTGCCTCTATATTTGCAAAATGCTCGCGGCTTTACTGCGCTGGAATCCGGCTTATTGATGTTCCCAGGCTCGCTGCTAATGGGACTTATGATGCCAATCACAGGCAAGCTATTCGATAAGTTTGGAGCCAAATGGCTGTCCATTATTGGAATGGCCATTACGATCATCACCACTCTAGGCTTTATTAACTTGACAGACACAACCAGCTATTCCTATCTGGTTCTTATGTCTACAGGTCGTCGCTTCGGTATGGCCATGCTTCTCATGCCAATCACGACAGCTGGTCTAAATCAGCTTCCGGCGAGACTGAACGCACATGGGACAGCGATCTCCAATACGATCAAGCAAGTGGCAGGTGCTGTAGGCACCTCATTGCTCGTAACGGTAATGACGAGTCGTACCACGACTCATATGAAGGAGCTAATGACAGCAGGAGGTACTGAAGGAGCAACACAAGCGCAAATGGTTACAGCAGCATCCATCCAAGGAATCAACGACGCGTATCTCGTTATCGTTGGGATTGGCATAGTCGGCTTGCTGCTTTCCTTCTTCATCAAACGTGCGGATCAACCTGTCGTAGAAGAAGCGAAAACGAAAGTAAAATTGGCAGTCGTCAAAGAATTGTAACGCATTGCGGTCAAAACAAGACTACTCTCCTACTGAACATAGGAGAGTAGTCTTATTTTCGTGCCAATAGCAACTTTAAATTGAAGATTATTGGCAGCTTCATGTGTAAACTTTATTTTACTCCGTTTGTGTGACCATCAAATTGAGCATGAAGCTCTCTTTTTCCTTATTACTCTCGTCTTTAACAATTTGCACACTAACGTTTAACAAATCCGATTTTCCATTCATGAATATGGAATTGATAGCGCCGCTTTCCTCATCCTGCAGTTCCGTTCGCTCCGGCTGAATCCCCTTTTCCTTGAGCGCATCTTCATAGTACGCGGCAAGATCAACGATGGGTTCGGAGCTCGACAATGCGACGATAAAATGTTTGCCGTCTGCTCCATCGGTCGTCATAGAGCTTTCAATCTTAGCACCAGGAAAAGCGGATAACGGAAATCCCTCTGGAAGCTCTTCAGATTCTCCGCCAAGCGTTATATCCCCATCTTTTGATTGAATAGTAACATCATTTCCTTCTTGATTGACCTTCACGCCAGTCGATTGTTCGATTAATTTTTCGGCTGCGAGTTCAGAAGCCTTTTCCGTGATTCCACAGCCGGACATGAAGGTTAGCGTAAGGATGATAAAGATAGACGGTTTAATGAAATCTTTGAATTTTAACATTTTTCTATTCACTCCTTTTTTTATTATATTAATCTACCTCGCCGAACAGAGTCGACGGACTATAAGTATCATTCATCTCCCATTTCGTTTTCAGCTTTCGTATCACGCAATGAAAAAAGCTGGTTACGGACAACCTCCCGCAACCAGCTCTTCATCCACTTCTCAAGACTGTATGATCTAATGATTGACTAACCCTTCACCGAGCCCGCAGCAATGCCTTCTACTATACGGTTGCTAAGGAACAGGAACGTAATTAAAATGGGTAAAATACTTATCATGAGTGTTGCACCAATTGCGCCCCAGTCCGTTGTATATTGCCCAATAAAGTTTTGCACGCCTACTGTCAAAGTCTTGTAAGCATCTGAGCTGATGAACGTGTTGACGAATATGAATTCATTCCAATTATAAATCATGTTAATAATGGCTGTGGTAGCTAATACCGAACTGGTCATGGGAAACACGATTTGCACGAACATGCGGTTCACTGAACATCCATCTATGATCGCTGCCTCCTCGACCTCTTTGGGCAGTGCATAATAAAACCCTAGCAGGATCATAATGGTAATCGGCATATTAAATGCAACGTAAGATAAAATCAGTGATAACGGGTGATCGGTTAAACCTACCTTGCTGAAAAGGCTAAAGAGCGGTATAAGCGTAGAATGAACGGGAATCATCATCGCTACCATAAATAAACCAAGCACGAATGAGCTGCCTTTCCACTTCATCCTCGTCACGGCAAAGGTGACCAAGCTTCCCAAAATAACGGTAAACAGCGTAGCCGTTATCGTAATCCACACGCTGTTAAGAAAATAAACATCAATATTTCCTGCACTCCACACCTTTGCATAGTTTTCCCATCGAGGATTCATCGGCAGCGACAACGGAGGAAGATTGAATACCTCTTGATTATTTTTCAGAGAAAAAAACAGCAGCCATACGAGTGGGAACAGCTGCAGCGCAGCAACCGCAACCAATACGGCATATAACAAAGTATAGCCAAGCTTTGAAATCATTCCCGACTTTGATTCAGCTATCCCATATCGGTTCCTTATGTTTCCAGAAATCATGAAGCTTTCCTCCTTACGAATATTGGATCGTATCCTTCGTGGCTGTTAATTTGCGAATGATCCAAGTCACAGCAAGACAGATGACAAGAAGGAAGAAGCCAATCGCGCTTCCATAGCCAAAATCGTATGCCCGGAACGCTTCGTGATACATATAGGATGCCATCACTTCACTCGAACCGTTAGGACCGCCGTCTGTCATAACAAATATGAGATCGAAATATTTCAACGAACCGACAACGGCTAAAACGATCGTTACTTTGACTACCTCCATAGCAAGAGGGAGCTTGATCTTCCAAGCGATTTGCAGAGCGTTCGCTCCGTCAATCTTAGCAGCTTCCTCCAGCGATGCCGGGATATTCTTGAGTGCCGCATAATAGATTAAAATATAAAAACCCGCATACTGCCAAAGAATCGGTATAAACAGAGCAAATAATACGATCGAGGACTCGGCGAGCCATGCGGGAGGGTTTGCAATTCCAATCGACTCCAACAGGGTGTTCAACACGCCATTCGTTGGATGGTAAATTTTGAGCCATAACTGTGCAATTGCGACAGATGACAACAGCATTGGAATGAGATAAATTTTGCGGAACAGTTGAGCTCCCTTGATTCTAGCGGCCAATACCATTGCAACAACGAGATAAAGCAGTAGACTTAGTCCCGAAAATAAAGCCAATAACAGTGAATGCCATGCACTGTTCCAGAATGTTGCATCTTTAAATAAGGCCATATAATGATCAAGTCCAACGAATGTCATGGTACCAATGCCATTCCACTCATTCAATCCATAGTATGCGGTCAGCACGATCGGAATATATACGATGGCTAGAATGAGAAGCAGAGACGGCAGCACGTATAATGCAATTATTTTTTTATTCGATAGCACTTTGTCCAATTAGGCCGGCTCCTTTTCTTTATCATTGATTAATGAGAAGACATATTCGGCATCATCAAACAGCGAATATGTCTTCTCTGCGTAAGCTCAGCTTTTATTTTCCTGATGCAATGGCTTTGTCGTGTTCCTCTGAGAATTTCTCCGGTGTTGCCGCTTTTCCGAATAATGCCTGTATCATATTAAGATGAGTCTCTGCAGCATTCGCTTGCATCTGAACATCCGCGAATAAAGTGATGCTGCTTGCTTTGTTCATTTCATTAAACAGATCAATGTACAGCTGCGGCAGATCCATGTTGGAAGCATCAACCTTTGTTGCAGGAATAACGCCTGCCCCCGTAACGGATTGCTCCCCCCATTTGGTAACGAAATATTCCACGAATGCCTTCGCTTCAGCCTTCACCTTGGAATTCTCGCCTACAAACAATCCAACGCCAGGACCACCTACCCAGCTGTTAATATCACCTTTTCCGCCCTCTACTGTCGGAAATTTAAAGAAGCCTACGCTGTCGCGGAAGTCCTGCGGAATATCTTCGTTAGTCGTAAAGTTTGGCAGCTCCCACGTGCCCATCATATACATGGCGGCTTTTCCGTTTAGAAATTCTGACTTCGCCTCTTCATTTGACAATCCGTTAAATCCTTTCACGAATGCTTGATTGTCGACAAGCGATTGTACTTCGGCAGCTGCCTTCAGCAGTCCTTCCTCTTTAAACGAACCCGCTCCGCTTATTGCACTGGATAATGCTGGTTGTCCGGCCATCCGGTCAGCCAGGTACATGTACCACAGAGAGCCGGTCCAACGATCCTTGTTGCCAAGCGCTATTGGAGCAACGCCGTTCTCGGACAATGTATTTACAACAGCTTTTAGCTGCTCATACGTCTGCGGAATTTCCAGCTTGTATTTCTCAAATATCGATTTGTTGTAATAAATAGGCGCAATGTTGAACTCGAGTGGAAGCGCATACGTTTTTCCGTCAATCGCATAAGCCTCCGTAGTGCCTGCTACGAACTTGTCCTTAAGCTCGCCGCTTAATAAATCATCAACCGGTGTGAATAGCAGCCCCTCCACATACGGCTGCAAAAAACCTGCTGCCCAAGTAACGCCCACATCAGGCAATTTGTTGGAAGCGGAAAGCACCTTCAGCTTGTTCTTGTATTGTTCATTGTCCAATACTTCTTGCTTGATCGTCACATTAGGGTGCTCATCCTCGTATTCCGCAATGATTTGATTGACAATTTTGTTTTGTCCTGCAGAGACGCCTTCCGGCCATAAATGCATAAAATTTATCGTCACTTGTTCTCTGTCACCGGCAGATTCACCGCTTGTCCCGCCAGTTCCTTCATTGCTGTTTGTCCCGCAGCCAGATACGAGCAGTACAAGACAAGCCGATAATAGCAGCATGGCCCATTTTTTATTGAACACGTTTACATCCCCTTTAATTCTAGTAGTAAGCGTATTGAAACCGCTTTACACAAATTGTAGCAAGATCCCTCACTTGTCGTAAGGACACAGGCATTGGAACTAATACCACTATTATTGGATGGTTTCTTCCGGGTTTAGCATGCTTTGGCGATATTGTCCCGGGCTTACCGTTTCAAATGAACGAAAAACTTTTACGAAATATTTGGACGTTTGGTATCCAACCTGTTCAGCGATCTCGGCAATGGAATACCGCGTATTTACCAGAAGCTCCTTCGCCCGCTGAACTCTTCTCCTGCTCAAATATTCGCTGAAGGTCAGCCCTGTCTGCTCTTTAAACAGGACGCTGAAATAACTGGCATTCATATGCAGCTGATCGGCTACGGCACGCAGCGACACCTGTTCACTCATATGCACATCTAAAAAACGAAGCGCTTCCTGTACCTGCACGCCATACGTTTTGTCTTCTTGCAGCGTTTCCAGCAGCTTGGGATCAAAGAGCTTCTCCATCCTTTCGATCCGATTCAATTCTTCTTCACGTTTCATTGCCAGCTCAACCGCTTGCACCAGCTTGAGCTTGTCCAAGGGCTTTAACAAATACGAGATGACACCTAGCTGAAGCGCCTTTTGCGCGTAGTCGAATTCGGGATGTCCCGAGATGACGACAACGACTGGCGGATGCGTCATAGCGTTTAATTTCTCAACCAATTCAAGCCCGCCAACCTCAGGCATTCTAATGTCGGTTATAAGCAAATTGGCGTCATTATGCTGGAGCCAAGATAACGCTTCGACTCCGCTGGAGGCTGTTTCTATCCGATAGCGTCCGCATGACCACGATTCTAATGTTTTACGAATACCCTGCCTTGTTCTTGGTTCATCATCAACGATCAATATCGTCTTCATGGCCACTTTCCCCTCCCGCTCCATTCGGTATTTCAAAAATAACGGTCGTTCCCCGTCCTAATTCACTTTGAATATCCAAGCCGTTGTTTTCGGATGGATAATACAGCCTCAGCCTGCGTTCTACGTTCGAGATTCCAACCCCGGTTCCCTTGGAACCGCTCAAATGACCTTCTTTCATCGATGACAGCAGGCCAAAGACTGTATCCGTATCCATGCCTCTGCCATCATCGGATACAATTATCCGAATATACCCTTTGCGGCTCGAGGGCTCGGCACGCACAATAACTGTTCCTATACCTACTCGCTGCTCGATGCCGTGTAGAATAGCATTTTCGACGATCGGCTGAACAAGCAGCTTGGGAAGAGGCGCCTTGCGGCATTCCTCATCGGCTTCTATGCGCCACACGAGCCTGTCCACCATCCTCATCTCCATAATTTTCAAATACCTTTCCGCATGATCAAGCTCGTCCCCGAGCGTAACCCATTCATCATCGTCTGATCGGTTGATCACGTATCGGAAGAGGCCTGACATGGCCACAACAATCTGCGCAAGCTCCTCTTCCCCTTTATCATCCAGCTCCCAATAGAACGCTTCCAGCGTATTGAACAAAAAATGCGGATTAATTTGAGATTGCAGCGCTTTCAACTCCGTGCGACTTTGTATGATCTCTTTCTGGTAAACGACCTCTATTAGTTCATTCAAAGAATCAACCATCTGATTATAGGTATTGTTGAGCTCATTGATTTCCATCGTTGAGGATGAGTTCGGATTTGCCTTTAAAGTCCCGAACCTGGCGCCGCGCATGGCTTTAATTAAAGTGAGGATTGGACGTGTTATCATCGTTGACAATATAAAGGTCAACACGAGAAACAGCAGGCCGCCTACGGCCGCCGAAATTAAGATCGCCGTGCGAAGTACGGATATTCCTGCAGTCGTATAGTTCACGGGTGTCAATATGACCAGCTTCCAGCCCGTCACCTCAGACTCCTGTTGCACAGCGATATAAGATTCACCATCTACTGTAATGATTTCACCGCCCTGGTCCAGCATCATGTCCGCATCGCTATCAGCGGGGAAATCCGAATAAATCTCCTGCCCCATTCCATCAAAAAGGCCCATGGATTCACCGGTTTTGCTTTCGTTATCCGTCAAAGCGCTAGCCAGCTCAAAATAGCTTTTCTCGATATAGACCATTAAATAGCCTGCATGGACAAAAGAGCGGTCAATCAGTTTGACTTGGCGCATTGCCACGACAACATCCGGATCCTGCGGGTCGAAGCCTAACCAGAGAAGGCTGCCCTTTCCGCTGTCTACGCGGTTAATCCAGTCCGTCGGCACCCGGTTGTCCATACTTATATCATCAAGCGGAAACAACCGTCTATAATCAGTCGTATACATTTCCAATGAACGAATGCCCGTAGCGTATGCTTCATATTTGCGCGCATCCTGCTGAAGCGATTGCCTCTCTTCAAAGCTAATCCGCTTTCCATCGGCCTCTTGTGCCAATAATTGCTGGATGGATGCGTTCGTGGCCACTTGCGCCGTGAGGGTATCGATTTGCCCCAGCAGCACATCCAGCTTGCCCATGGCTTGAACAGCGGTTTGCTGAATATGCTTTTCCGCGTTGTTGCGAAGGAGTACAGAAACTTGGTCATACGTAAAAGCACCGACGGACGCGAGCACAATGATCATAACGAGCATAAAGCCAATAAATATTTGATTACGCAGCGTATTCAGCTGTCCGAGCTTTTTCACGATCTACATTCCCTTCTTTCCATGCTATATCGGAACTACTATACACAAAATAAAAGAAAAAAAGAAAGCTTCGATTTAAAGCATTTACTTTCATTTTTTAATGTTGACAGCAATATACTAGCTTCCTGATACGAACTGTTCGAAATTTCATTAGCCACGCAGCCTATCAAATTCACCACAATTGATATTTTTTGGAATGTTAAGAGTTGATTATTTCCCATCTGCAAAAACAAAAAAGAGCGCTACCTCATCGGTGAGCGCTCTTCATCATCGTTATGGATATACAATGTGACTGGTTAGGCTTAAATTGCCAATCTGTGGATTCCAGGCGTTAGTCGGTGATGGCTTGAAGGCGATTTTCAAGTACTGCGTACCTGCAGGCAAATCTCCGCTGTAATTCACTTCATTCCAGCTTCCTGGCACTGTAGCTTTAGCCGGATTGAATACGCTGAAATTCAGATTATCCTCTGAGCTGTAAAAAACGAGATCGTCCACTGCCTCATAAGACCAAGCCCATGATTTAACGGTGAAGCGGGATAAATCCATGTTGGGCTCCGCTTTATAGACTACGTATTCTTCCGTATTCGTTGTCCTCACTAGTCTCGACATATCGTTGCCGATATGCTCCGAATTAGAGCCAGTGAATAGCAAATTCGTGCTGCGATCATGCATAAGACTGTAATCATTCATCGGATCCGTCACCGTAATACTCGGTACTTTACTTGTAATCCTCACATGACCGATCTGTGGATTCCAGGTATAGGCGGATTGATGCTGGAAGACGATTTTCAAATACTTCGTTCCCTCGGGCAATGAGCCGCTATAGTTTGTTTTCATCCAGCCGTTGAGTCCCGTTGTTTTGGTTGGTGAATAAAGCGTATACACCCCATTGTCCGGTGAAGTGTAAATTTGAAAGTCCGTTTTATTCGCTTCTCCCGGTAGAAACCAGGCCGTGACGTCGAAGTCGGTCATATCCATGCTGTAAGGTGCTTTATAAATTAAATATTCGCCTTTGGTGTTGCTCGTCGTCCGGATGACGCGGGACGTATCTTGATTAAAATTGACCGGCAAGCCGCTTTCAAACATAAGATTGGTGCTGCGGGCGAACACTTTGCTGAAATCGTTCAAAGGATCTTCCAGCGTGTGCTCCCTCGTTACCGGTGGCGTAGAGGTCGCCAGCTTGCTTACGATCTTTACCTCTCCGATCTGCGAATTCCAGACATAAGCCGATTTGTGCTGGAAAACGATTTTCAAAAATTTGGTGCCTGCAGGAACTAAGCCGCTATAATTAATCCTCGTCCAGCCCTGAAGCTGTGTCGTCTTCGTTGGGTTAAACAAGGTATACGTCAAATCATCCGGCGAAGTAAAGATTTGAAAGTCTGTCTTGGCTTCTGAATTGAGAAACCAAGTCGTAACGTCAAATTCGGTCATCTCCCTGTTGTCGGCAGCCTTGTAGATAAGATACTCGCCTGATGTCCCTTTTGTTGTTCGAATGGCTCGGGACCTATCTTGATTGAAGTAGGCTGGCGTTCCTCGTTCAAAGTCCAAATTGGAGCTGCGTGCGTAAACTTGCGTATAATCATCCAATACGTCTACCGTTGTCAGAATTTCCGGCTCAGGCTCCGCTGGAGGATTCACCGGAGGGACAGGCGATGGCGTTGGCAGCTGGACCTCTACGCTAGCATCGTACTGGAAGCGGACGGCGTGGGAATGTCCGTTCAGCTTATCCGTACTTACTTCGAATTTGATCGTAGGACTTAGCTGCAGTACCGTTACGCTCGGATCTTTCTCCGAGACGGATAAGCCCTGTCTGAAGATTTCGAAACTTAGCTTGGTCTGGAGCTGCGTTGGATCCGATACGGCAATGTTGAGCTCACCCGCTTCGTCCTTTAATGTGATCGAGGAGGAGTTCGATGCCGTGATTCGATCTACCGTCCCAGGCTGCCAGAAGTTAGCGCCGACGATGTTCGTCGTCTTCTCCCGAACGGCTTGAATATGGCGATCATTCGCCATAATTTCAATATCGGGATTCGCGCTGTAGGATGACGTCTCCGCTGCCGACTTATTAGGCAGAATCACGTACGAATAATCCTTGTTTACCGGGCTTTTGCCATGGTCGTACCAAAGCGTTAAGTAATTTTTGCTGATATCCGTAGTCGTGCCTGCCGTTGTGATTTGCGAATACTTGCCTATGGAAGCCGCACGCTGGCCTTTGATCGTGACGGGCTCAGGGAAATAATAACCGCCAGTTCCCTCCAGATAAGCGTAGGAGACATTGTTCATTTCTTCCTCCCACCCTAGTCCTGTCGGCTTTGCAGCGCCGTCAACGATAAGCTCCTCATCCCCTTTAGTCACTTGCGTAACATGCAGAGGATCGAGCACGGGTCCCAGCGTATTGGGAGCATACAGCTGAATTTCCGATACCCTGCCTGGGTCTCCCAAATCATCGCCGTTCATCGTGAATTTGACGTATCTGGCTGTCGTATCCACTAAATCATAGGCTCTGATCTCCGAAGTTTGCCCTGAGCTGTACCCGCCGTAAACGGATGACCACACCGTTTGATCCGAAGAGGTCTCGATGCCAATGCTATATTCCCGAAGCTGTCCTTCAGGGAAGCTAATTCCGGCATAGCCAAGTTCAACGTTCTTGCCCATATCCACGATTAACGATTGCCCTTCCGCTTGAGCCGCCCAGAAGGTAGAGATATTGGAGTCGGTTGCGGTTGTGATGCTTGACCCATACGTATTATCCGTAACGCTTGTGGAGACTAGCGGATTGACTGAAGGCTGAATGATCAAGTTTCCAGACGCTAAAGGAGCATAGATTTGCACCTCATTATAACTGTTCCAGAGGTTAAGCGAGTTTCCATATCCGATAATCTTCACATATCTGGCCTGCACATCAGGGAAATCAAAAACTTGAATGATCGAATCATTAGCTTCTACGCTGGAATTGCCACTGTACACCGTATTCCAGCTCTGGTTGTCATCCGAAACCAGAATATCGAAAGCGGAGGTTCTCGTATTTTGAACAAAAAAGCTGATGCCGACGTAACCAATCGGCTGAACCTTGCCCAAGTCAAATTGAAGCCATTGACCGCTCCCCAAGCCAGACCACCTTGTGCCATAATTATTGTCGAAGGAGCCTTCTCTCAGCGCCTTGTCGTTGGCGCTGTCCGTTACCGCATAGATACGATGACGGAGCGGTTCGCTGCCAATCGGAAGGGCAGCGGGTGAAGCTGTGTCGATACCATTAGTGTTGAACGGCTTGTTCAGCATCCGGTTCTCAATCGTCGTTTCGATCGTTCGATTGTCCGTGCTGCTAATGCCCGCACCCAAAGCCACCACTTCGTCATCGAACAAAAACCATGATTTCTTGGCCGTTAATGAGCTTCCGTAAGCCTTGTAGTCCATGCCCACGGTTGCGTTCTCTTCAAGGAGCTCCGAACCGCCTACAAAGGTTATGGGGCTTCGGTATGCCGTTCCTTCATTATCCGTTCTGAGCATCGTATCCACGGTCGTACCGGGAAGCCGGTATTTGTTCACCGTAGGCCAGAAATCATAATATTGCCGTTGATCATCATTGTACAAATAAGTCATGCCTGAGCCGCTATACCAAGCTTGCATGTTCTCGCCAACCGTAGCTTCATAAGTACCAATCCGTTTGGAAGACATGCTTACGCCAAAGCCGAAGCCTGGTCGAAGATGAACAGCTCTGTCCATACCGGAATAAATCTTGCTCTTGATTAATTCGCCTCTCGGTTGGATGGATGAATCGTTCATAATCTCTTTAGTTAAGTTAGCAAAAGTTAAATTGACATCATTGTAATAATCGAATTCCGTACTTGATTGCACCCAATATTTCACCATGGCCTTCAAGCGCTCGGCGTGTACCTGAGGTGCCAGCTGTGCCAAACGCACGATAGCTGCTATCGTCCTGTGACCCGTATTATAATCCTGGTCATAGCTTCTGACAATAACTCTGCCCCTTGTCATATCCATAAAAGCACCTTTATAGATAAGCGGCTCATAAGCATCATATACCCATTGATAAATCCTGCTGGCATCCGGGTCTACAGGTTCCCATGATGAGCCTACCAGCATATACAAGACATTCCCCAGCTCCTGAAGCAAGCTTGCGCCGTACCCGCCGGTGTAGGCGAACACGTCATGCTGGACAAAAGAGCCATCTTCATAAAACCCGTCTCCTACGTTTACGTAATCGAATACTGGGCTTAAACCGTCTCTTGCCAGCGTGATCTTGCTGGCCGACTTGATGATAATGCCGCGCAGGGCGATGATGTTGCATTTCCAGACCAGATTGGCTCCGGTATTAACCAATTGATTATAATTCACCTTCTCCGGCACAGGGGAAAACCGATCAATCGGTTTCATATAATTCAAAATCTGCTGAGGAGTCAAATCATCATACATCAAAACTACCGTATCGTTCAGTTGCAGAGGGGAGCCAATCTCCCAGTCCCACCAATTATCATAATAAGCTCTTGTTTCGTTGTAACGGTTGGCATACATCCAATCCAAAGCGTTAATAATATCCGTCTTTAACTGCTGATTGCCATATAGGGTGGAGCCTTGGGTAGCGTACGCAACCGCCATATCTTTAATGCGAAGATAAGAATTTGTAACGTGACCAGATAACGTAGTACTAGATAGATCGCTCCATAGATAAGTCCTGCTCGTGCTCTTGTTCATGGTATCCCAGCTGGTCTGGCTTAAGCTGCTTAATTTGCGAGCAATCACCGGATCGTTGACGTCATATCCAGTGCCGCCAATTAAGTTCTCTCTCCATTTGATTCGTATTGTGTCATACTCATCTGAGGAAGCGCTTACTTTTGTTGAAGCAAAGGAACCTATCAAGGAAACGAACATGGCTAGGACCAACAGCATACTTAACTTACGCTTCGTCTTTTTCACTATTACACCTCATTCTTCAATTAGGATATAGTCTTCAACAGCGAGGCTTTGAATGGAAGTTCAGGGGACTTCTTCGAAATCCCCTGCACCGAATACCTATCACTCCTTTCTTTTACTTTTGTGTGGAGTTATACCAATCTGAAGCTTGTTTGATGGCTTCGGCGCCTCCTAGAGCTTTGTATTGCGTCACGAATTCGTCGAAGTAGTCGAGCGGTTTCTCGCCCATAATAATTTGAGTTGCGGCCTCTAGATAGATAGGCAGATTATTATAGCCGAAATTCGGTACCTCTGGCTGATTTGTCTTAATTGCCGGAAGACCAGCCATTAGATTCGGGATGGATTCGTTACGAGCTACTTCGTATGCCAGCTTTTGCTTTTCAAAGGCCTGTTCATTATCCAGCTTAATTTTGAGAAGCTCTTCGTTATAACCGACGATGTTCAATATGAGAGATCTCCAGGTGCTCGTTTTGGCATCAGCATCCTTTTGCTTGTCATAGACGATTTTCCCTCCATCATTCGTGTACGTATCTCCCGGAATACCGAAGTTAACGAATTCCTGGCCTTCTTGCGTGGCCAGCCAATCGAACATTTTGATGACCGCGGCAGGATCCTTCGCCTTTTTCGTGATCAGGTAAACCTTATTGGTAGAGGTTCTTAAGGAACCGACGTCCGTCACTCCGGGAGCCCTAGGAGTCGCGAACGCTACAACATCCGGTTTTTCATTCGGCAAGGATTTGTTCAGGCGATCCTGCCAATCCCACGCAAGGGACGGATCATGGTTCCACATGCCAACGATGCCTTGCTGAATCTTCTGCTCCCAAACATTGCGCTTGTTTGTCATGAACTCGCTGTCGATCAGCTTCTCCTCAAACATCGTTCTCATAAATCCAAGACCTTGTTTGTTGTTGCTCGTAATGAAGCCCGGCAGCAGCTCATTATTCTCGTATTTGGCCGTCATATGGGTTTGGCCGAACATACCGAAAATGTTGTTAACCCAAGCCAAATTTTCACGGGAGGAGAAAGCAATTTCATCCTTCTGCCCATTTCCATTTGGATCTTGGTCCCGGAAAGCCCTTAATAAGGCGAGCAATTCATCAGGCGTTTTTGGAGCTTCGGTGATGCCGACCTTATCCATCCAGTCCTTGCGAACATAGAAGATACTGTTCTCCGTCACGTTTCCGCCTGCGGGCTCCGGAATGCCTAGTATTTTGCCGTCGATCGTAACCGCGTCCCATGCCGCTTTGGGGATCACCTTTTTTAGGTTAGGACCATATTGGTCGATATACTCGTTAAGCTCAAGCAGTTGGTTGTTGGCAAACAACTCGCCGCTCGCGTTCCAGCCCATAACGACATCGGGAATGTCTCCCGCCGCATATTTGGTGCTAAGCTGCTGATCCATTTGGGTGTGGGGAAGGAAGACGATATCCAATTTGGTATTCGTCTTTTCTGCCAAATATTTGAGCGTCGGGTTGGACATGCTTTCGCCGCCGGGAACCGGTTGGCTGAAATCGGAGGTGAAGATCCGAATGGGAACCGGCTCGAGAGCAGCGGTACTGCTTGGACTTGCCGCCGCATCTGCTGATGGCGCGACCGTGGCCGGTGTGTTGGTTTTCCCGGACGAACAAGCCGATAGTGCGACAACCATCGTTAATGAGATGACCCATAATAACCCCTTATGTTTCTTGAACATTTCTTTTAGCCTCCTTGTTGGATGGTCCATTTATATGAAGACGATAAGTCCACATAACAGTATCTCAGTTATTCCTTGATAGAGCCTAGCGTGGCGCCTTTAATAAAATAGTTCTGCACGAACGGATAGAGCAGCACAATCGGAGCCGTTGCCAAAACGATAGTAGCCATCTCGATCGCGGCGGGAACGAGTGAAATCGAAGCCTCGCCTGCTGCTGCTGCGACGACATCATTGCTGTTTCCTTGAGAAATTAGCGAATAAATATAAAGTTGAAGCGTTTGCAAATTACGGTCGTTCAGATACATAAGCGGTCCCATATAAGAATTCCAATGGCCAACCGCATAGAACAAGAGCAAGGTGACGATAATCGGCAAAGATAAGGGCACGACGATTTTGGCAACAATCCGGAATTCTCCCATGCCGTCAACCTTGGCTGCATCGAGCAGCTCCTCGGGAAGAGATCTGAAGAAGGTCAAGCAGAGAATGACGTTAAATGCGGATACCGCGCTAGGTATGACCAAAGCCCATAGGGAGTTCAGCAGGCCTAGTGATTTGACCACCAGATAAATAGGAATCATAGGCGCTTGGAAGACCATCGTGAAGATTAGGAACAGCATAAAAAATTTACGTCCGCGCAGCCAGCTTTTAGATAACGGATACGCTCCAAAAACGGTTAGAACCATATTCACCGTAGTGGCGATGACAACAATCTTCACGGTCATCCAAGCTGCCTTCCAGAAGGTTGAGGTTTGGACGACCAGCTTGATATTGTCCAGTGTCATGTCTACCGGCCATAAAAATACGCGATTATGGATAATGGCTTGGGAGGAGCTGAATGCCCCTGCTACGACATGCAGGATCGGAACCAAGGAGACGAAGCTGATGAGTCCCAAAACCAAGTAATTCAAAACATCAAACGTGCGCCCCCCAAGGGAAGATTGAATACGCATAACTGCCTCCTCAGTACAAGCCCTCGCCCGTAATCTTATTGCTTAACTTGTTGACGCTCACCAAGAGAACAAAACCGATAACCGACTTAAACAGCCCGATTGCCGTCGTGATACTAAATTCACCATTAATGATTCCGAGGCGGAAAGAGTAGGTGTCGAGCACTTCGCCTACCGAATACGTCAAGGGATTCAGGAACACGTATATTTGCTCGAAGCCTACATCAAGCACGTTCCCAATTTTCAGCAGCAGCAAGATAACGATGGCGGGGAGCAGCCCCGGTAACGTTACGTGCAATAACTGCCTCCAGCGGCTCGCGCCATCCAATTGGGCCGCTTCGTACAGCGAAGGAGATATACCGGTCAGCGCTGCCAAGAAGATAATGGCGCTCCAGCCCATTTCTTTCCACATCCCCGCTCCTACAACCAGCGTGCGGAAATATTCAGGGGTCTGCAATAAATGAATAGGGGCAATGTCGAAATGGGCAAGCAGTTGGGTGACTAAGCCCGTCTGCGTGGAGAACATCATATAGGCCATACCGTATACCAATGCCCAGGATAAAAAGTGAGGTAGGTATACGATGGTTTGAACGGTTCGCTTAAATGCAGTCTTGCGAACCTCGTTCATCAGAAGGGCCAGAATAATAGGTGCCGGGAAAGCAAAGACGATCTGGTATAAGGAGATAATCACTGTGTTGCGAAAAATAGCGAGAAACTTCCGCTGCGTCGCCAACGTCTCGAACCATTGAAAGCCAACCCACTTGCTGGCGATGAATCCATCGAATATGTTGTAATCCTTGAATGCGATTACGCTTCCCAGCAAGGGAATATACTTGAAGACCAGGAAATAGACAAGCATGGGGACAATCATAACGTAAAGCGGCCAATGCTTCCGGATGAACTTGGCGAGCGGCTCTCTCGCATATCGTTCTTTGCCGACGGAACGGCCGCTAGCCGGTATTTTTCGGGGCAAACCGATATAAGACATTTTTCTATCTGACATTGTGCAGCTCCCTCCTTCTTATGGTCAATTATAAGGAAAGAGAGGAGTGATCAGTAGAAGTCTATCTTTCGATTTATAGGGGTAATGTTCGGATTTCGATTAAGATTTCATTCTTCTTTTATAATCCAGAGGGGTCATGCCATAATACTTCTTGAAGATTTGGGAGAAGTAAGGAACATCCTCGTAACCAATCTCATTGGCAATTTCGTAAACCTTGAAGGAGGTTTCCAGAAGCAGGCTGCGTGCTTTTTGCATCCGTTCCGCAACGATATAATTCCAGACCGTAATCCCTGTCTCTTGCTTAAATAACGTACACATATATGTTTTGTTCATCTCCACCTGCTCCGCCAGTTCTTGCAAATTAATGTCTTTGGTGAACTGCTCCCGAATATATTGCTTTACCAATTCAACTTTTCTCATCGATTGCGTATCCCGGACTCCGCGCATAGCCGCTATCAGCTTGTTGGAGCCTTCCTCCAGCCTTTGTACCGCACATAAACGGAAGTAACTTCTATTTTCGGACATGGGCAGCGTTCTCTCGCCAAAGAATAAGTCCTTCCCCTCTTCGAGCTCCAAACGCAGCTTGTCCTCCATTAGCTCCTCGATGAGCGTTTGCAGCCAAGCATCGGACAAAGCGTTAAGAAGAAAATACTTATAGCCGATCCAAGATTCCAGCAATTCCAACGTATCCACGATAAGCAAGGGCATCGTCTCTATCTGAAGGGTTCGGATCTGGTTCAGCCACCGGTCCAAAAAAACGCGGTGATGCGGCAATCTGCGGAGCATAATGGACGCCGCATCCCGACTCCGTTCCTGGTTGATACGGTCCACCGCCGCTACCAAGGTACGGCTAAGCAAGCGATTATCTACCGGCTTCAGGATGTAGTCCAGCGCCTTAAGCTGAATGCTCATCTTCGCATATTCAAAGTCATCATAACTGGACACAACCAAGCACATCATCCATGGATATCGTTCGTTAATCCGCTCGATTAGCGTTAATCCATCCATAATCGGCATCCGGATGTCGGTCATGCACAGATCGGCATAATGGCTATCCAGCCAAGCTAGTGCTTTCTCTCCGTTGGCTGCCGTCCCAGATACAACCGTCATATTGCCAGCCTCCTCAACGGATTGGGACAGGCTTTCCCGAATTAGCGGCGAATCATCTACCAGCAGTACACGAATCATAGGGGATACACATCCTTTGTGAAGTAGGGGAACATAAGGGTGATACGCGTTTTCCCCTCATCTGTTACCGATAAGGAGACGCCGGACCGGCTATCCTTATAAAACGCCCGGAGCCGGTAATGAACATTCAATACTCCGATTCGAGACAGCTGCATAAATTCCTGAGCCTCGCGTTCTAGCGCAAGAGCGCCCTGCAGCTCCCGAAGCTTCTCCTCCGTGATGCCACTGCCATTGTCCTCGATTTCGATACAAACGTAGGCTTCGCCTTCGCGCCTGGCCGATATACGGATCATCATCGGCTCCGCCGTCGTTTCGAAACCATGCTTAATGCTGTTTTCCACGAAGGGCTGGATGATGGCCTTAAGGGACCGCGCTCCTTTCACCTCTTCTTCCGTCTCCATGCGGAACTGTACGTCGTCTCTGTAAAGGATTCGGATAATATGCAAATAATCGGATACGTGATCAAGCTCTTCTTCCAGCGTGACCAGCGTCTGTTGGTAATTGGAGGTATACCGCAGCATATTGGACAATGCAACCGTTGTATCCATGATCCCTTTGTGGCGGGCGAGATTAGCCATAGAGTTAATCGATTCCATGGCATTAAACAAAAAGTGGGAATTAATCTGCGACTGCAAAGCCGACAAAATGGCATGTTGCTGCACGATTCGAGATTCCGCCAACTGCTGGATGGATTCTTCAATCCGGTCGAGCAGGTGATTATAAGCCGCGCCAAGCTCAGCCACTTCGTCGCTTCCTTTCATGTTCACGCGGACATCCAATCTGCCGAGCCTGGTCATGCCAATGGTTTTCCGCAGTTCCTTCATCCGTCTCGTAATTGAGGTGGCAACCAGGTAAACCAACAAGCTTGCGATGACAATGCCTATAATCGTCATGATAGTAGTCCAGATACGTATACTGAATACGCTTTTAGCTAGCTCTCGGTATGGAATCAGGGAAACGATCTTCCAGCCGGTCTGGGGAATGATTTGGTAGACAATCATCTGCTTCGTTGACTTCATGTAATAGGAGCCGGAATCATTTTGGCTCAGTACGCTTTGCAGCATGTCGTCTATGCTGTTTCCCACTTGATCCTGCTCATGAGCCGTGATGACCGATCCATTCTCGTCCACGATAAACGTGCTTCCCGTATCACCCAGCTTAACGGCATCCAGTATAGCCTGAGTGGAATTTAGCGAAATATCCAGCTGCAAATAGGAGGAATCGCTTCCATAGTTGAATTGCTGCAAATAGGTTAAGACAGGAAGCTTCACTGAAGCACCGGAAGAGTTCACATAGGAGGTATTGACCTTAACCGATCTCGTTGCTTCTCCCTCAAAGGGAAGGTGCCCGAACCACGGCTCCTTCTCCATGGCATAGCCGGTGGTCAACATGTATTTGGAATTGTCCGGATTTCGGTATACACTCTGATAGCCATTGTTGCTGTAGAATACAATAGCCAACAGCTCAGGATGGTAGGCGATAAAGGGCTCAATATATTTGCTTTCCATATTCTTATAATTCCTATAAATGTGGTAAGCGTTTGCATTTAGCGCCGTCGACCAATTGCGAAATTCACCGCTCGTTCCCAGTGTCTGAAAGAAATGCTCGTTATCCTCGACGTATCGGCTTAAGTTGAAGTTTGCTTGCGTCAAGATTTGATTGCTGAACCTAGTCACGTCCGAATCAATCGCGTCTATGCTTTTGCTATAATTCACGGTTCCAATCACTGTAATTACAAGTGTGATAATGGCAGTAATCATCAATACCAGCTTCCATTGCAGTGATTGCCGCAGCTTTCGATACAATATGACCACCTCCCATAAGTAAAACGATTAGCCGGATGTCGAAGGCTTCGTCTGACCCTCGTTTGATTCTCGTTGATCTTCGTTGATCTTCGTTTCGGATTAGACTTATCCTTATTTCGACAGCATGAGATGGATTCCTTTCGTTAAACCTATACCATAATCACAATTATGGAACCCGATTCCAATAGATTAGCAAGAAGCGAGCCAATCTCGAGGATTGGCTCGCTTCTATTTGTTCCTGCCAGCATGGCATATGATACGTATTACGGATGAAACTACCTGTATGATGTCTACTGCTTTTCCTTCAAAATCTCCTTCACATACCCCGATAATGCTTTGGCCGCTTGTTGGTGAGCTAAGATTCCTGGATGGTTTCTCGCGCCTACGGTTTCGTCCGTGGTAATCGGAAGCTGGAATACGGTCACCTTTCGATCTCCCGTTTCTTTCACAAATGCATCCACGGCGCGACTGATGGCGGGCATCATCGGGATACCAAGCATGCCGTATGCCCATACGATATGCGCATCCTTATTATTTTTTCTAATTTTAACGAGGAAATTCTCGGCTGCCCTTTCAAAAGCTTGAAGATCCAAGTCATTGTAGCTGCCATCTTCATTCAGCCGCTGTTTATGGGTTTCTCCAGTGGTCTCATCACGCCATTCCGGCGATCGAAATGCTCCGCCATCATTGGTTCCCAGATTAATGACCACAACATCCGGCTGCCAAGCAGCAAAGTTGTTTTTTTCAAACGCTCCAAGCGCTTTATTTTTATCTCCGGTAAGAACACCGCAAACCTGTTCATAATAATCAGGAATATTCGTACGCGGATTGTTATCCCAGCTTGTTAGTACACCCCATCCGCTTTGGGAAATAATTCGATATTCCGCATTCAACGCCGCTGCTGTTATCGTGCTGTAATTATGAATGGCGCTGAACCACATCGGAATCCAATCCTCTTCGGCTTTTGCCCCTATGGCACCTTCACCAGAGGTAATGCTGTCTCCGATGAACTCAAGCTTATAGGGCTTGTCCTTTATGGGCAAAAATTCGCCGTCGCTCTTCACCGCATGGATTTGAAGCGAGCAGCCCGGATCTGCGTTCATCGCCTGCAAGTCTTTTAAAATACGCACATTTTTTGAAACGCTTTCATTCATCCCTCTAAATAAGCACACCCAGTACCTTCCGGCTATTAACATTTGTCTGCTAACGGGAACCTCATTAATCATAATGCTCACCCAAGGCTCGTAATGATCATAATCAACCTCAACTTCCATCCATAGCTCTGAACCTTTTACAACGCATTCCATTGCACTCCCAGTCCAAAACAACGTTAAGGGAGAAAGATTCCCCGTCGTTCGGCCATGAATCTTTACATGATCGATTTCCGATAATGAATATACTTTTAGTTTTGTATCATTCAATAATTTCCCCTCCTCTATCATCTCATTTGTTAGATGAATCCATTATACTTTCATTGGCGGGGTTAGTTCTACTTATAAGTTCATATCCTTCTTTCCCACAGTAAAGGGCAGAGAAGGGGAAATCCCCTCACCTCTGCCCCTGCGTACGGCTGATGCTTATAGGCTACCTCATGGAGCTGCAGCCCATGCTTCTACGCTCGCCTATGATTACGCTTTGCCAAGAAAGCGCCAGAAATTCCGGTTCAGCATATCGTCCAGATCTCTTTGAATTTCTTCTTCTGTCACGATCCACCCGCTGTGATGCAGCTTCTCGTATTTATCCGTCAGTACATGCCCAATGATTCTTCGGGAATGTTCCCATTTATAGATTAACTGCTCGAAGACGCGGCAATCAGAGTGCTGCGGAATCATCGAGGTGCCCAGAAGTTCTAAACGGAAACGCGTCATTTCTTCGACCATTGACTCGATGTGGAGAAACCACCAGCAGCCGAAAATCATCAAATTACGGAATTTCCGGGCAAGCACCGTGAGTTCATGCTGGTTTTCTCTTGCCAGCATCGTGATGAGAAACTTCTGATCGGGATATTGGCGGCATAACGCTTCCACTGACGAAACGTCGGCCTGCATGCTCATATCCCCAGCCAATCCAAGTGAGGGGTTCACTTTTCTTCGAACGCCGATCATGAGCGCGAACGGTATGTTTTGCTCTTGGCATACCGGAATCATGACCTGATCTATCATTTTGTTTCGATGGTCATCCGCTGGATATTTGAAGTCGCCTGGCATGGAAACAGCAAGGTAAAGCGCGTCCATGCGAATGATCCATTCCGATAGAAACCGGCGTGTTTCCTCTTTTGTTCGCTCTGTCCACTCTGCCTGTACGTCATAACCTAAACCTTGAAGCTCGTTTACGGCATGGCGCCAGTCATTTAGCAACGTATCCACCCGAAGCGCAGCGTAAAAACGGGGGTCCGTTTTGCCTTTGCCAGATTGCCAGACAGGACGTTCAGCAGCGTCAAACGGGTCGTTTGTCATGACGATTTTCTCAATTCCCGCGATCTGCATGACCGTATCTACTTGTTCGTGCACCGTGCGCTTCTCAAGTGCCTGACGATAATCATCCAAATTCCGAGAGGATACGTCAAGTCCCAGCCGCTTGAGAATCGTAATGAAGCCGGATGCCGCTTCGCTTACCGGTGAATGATCCAGGAAAAGAAGCTTCCAGATCCAGTCCGCTTGCTCCCTTTTGGACATCGACCAGAAGTGGCTGTACTCTTCCTCCGACCACCGGAACGATTCTGAAATCAAATAATGGTAAGTCAATAAATCATCAATGCCCCATAATAGCAAATCCCCGAATTCAGGCGCATATAAATGCGTATGCATGTCGGTAACAGGCGTGTTGAGAGCCAAGCGCTCAACCGTCTGCCTGAGATCAACCAAACTTAAATCCAGCTTTGTACTCATGATTAATTCCCCTTTTCTTAGCTATTCAGTTCATACGAATATAAAGAATGTTGTTGGTCATTTAATTAATCAACGTTGGTAAGTTAGACTGCAATGATTCTTTATTTAAGGCTTCATGACACTTGCAATGCTAGTTTGCTATTTTTATTCGCTGAGCTGTTTATAAACTTCGCGGTATACCGTTTCCAGAGGAACGCCGAATGATCTTGCGGCTTGGGCGGCATCCTCATATTCCGGCGATTGACGAATTATTTTTTCTCCCTCGAGAGCCTGCTTCACTCTCACCGGTCCGAAAGGTGTTTCCACCTGAACCCACTGACGCGCAAGCGCCCTGCGCTTCCATTCGCTCCTGCGTACGCCGAACGTCGATGTTTCTGCAAGCATCGTCTCCTCGCAACGCGCGCTGCTTGCCGGATGGCATAGTACGGTGATAAGGACGCCTGGTCGGTTCTTCTTCATATAGACCGGCGTATGGTACACATCCAGAGCACCGGCTTCGAACAGCCTCTCCATTGCAAAACCAAGCGTCTCACCGGTTGAATCATCTACCTGCGCTTCAAGTACGACTATCGTCTCATAGCACGTTTTCTCTTGTTCCTGCTCGTATAACACCGCTCGGACAACGTTAGGATGCTCGAAGTTTTTTGTTCCTGCACCGTATCCGATTCGATCAATCGTTCCCGCGGGCAATGGACCAAAGGCTGAGGCAAGCGCTTTGACGATCCCTGCACCAGTCGGCGTAGTCAATTCCCCTCTAGCCGTGAACTCAGCTAATGGAACGCCGCGCAGCAGCTCTGCCGTAGCAGGCGCAGGAATCGGATATAAGCCGTGAGCCATACGCAGCTTGCCCGTTCCTGTTGGCACAGGAGAAACGATAATAGTGGAGGCATCAAGGCTCTCCAGTGCAAGGCAAACGCCAATGACATCTAGAATGGAATCCATCGCCCCTACTTCGTGGAAATGGACATCGGCTGGGTCCATGCCATGAATCTTTCCTTCCGCTTCAGCAATTAACTGAAAGATGGACAAACTTCTCTCTTTCACGCGATCAGGCAAATCTGAGGCCTGGATCATTTTCAAAATGTCCGATGCCTTTCGATGTTCATGCGAGTGCACATGTTGGTGGTCATGCGCATGACTATGACCATGTTTATGGTCGTGAGTGTGGTCATGATCATGTTTATGGTCGTGAGTGTGGTCATGATCATGTTTATGGTCGTGAGTGTGATCATGTTTATGGTCGTGAGTGTGGTCATGATCATGAGTATGAACCTGTATATGATGGTGAACGCCATCGTGATTATGTCCTTGGCTATGACCATGTTTATGGTCGTGAGTGTGGTCATGATCATGAGTATGAACCTGTATATGATGGCGATCAGCTTCGTGATCATGTCCATGGTTATGGTCGTGTTTATGGTCGTGAGTGTGGTCATGATCGTGAGCATCTACTTGTATATGGTCATGAGTATGTTCTTGCATACAGTGGTGGTCATGTTGGTGACCATGCTTGTGCGCAACGACGTGATCATGTTCCTCGCCATGCTCACTATTATCGAAGCTGAGATTCAGCCATTTCGCGGTTATGCCTCGTCGGTCTACTTTTACGAACGCCATCGTAAAAGGATCAATCGGCAGCTTCGACAAATGGCTGACGATATAATCCTCGTCCGCGCCTAAGTCAACGAGTGCGGCTAGTGCCATATCACCTGCGATGCCTGAAATACAATCCAAATAGACCGTTCTCATGTTATGTTCCCTCCGCAACCAGTTGTAAAATCATTGCTGCTTGAAAGCCTGCTCCGAATCCGTTATCGATATTGACTACCGTCACGCCTGCTGCACACGAAGTCATCATCGCTAACAGCGTTGTAATCCCTTGAAGATTAGCACCGTAACCAACAGAGGTCGGTACCGCAATTACCGGTCTGCGCACAAGTCCTCCGACAACGCTGACTAATGCACCTTCCATTCCAGCTACCCCAATGACAACGGATGCTTCCCGTATCCGTTCTTTGTGGCTTAGCAGCCGATCAATTCCCGCAACGCCGACATCATAAATGCGATCAACCTCGCAGCCCATCCATTCTGCCGTCCCTGCCGCTTCCTCTGCTACCGGTATATCCGAGGTTCCCCCGGTCACCACCGCTACTTTTCCCGGAAGCTTGCTCGCGGATCGGCCCAGCGAAATAAGACGAGATTCACTATCATATCGCGCCTCTGGATACTTTGCAGTTACCCGCTCCGCCATCTCGGCTGTTGCCCGCGTGATAAGTGCTCGGCCATGAATCTCTACGAGGCGAGTAAAGATCGTCTCAACCTGATCCACGGTTTTCCCTTGGCCAAACACGACTTCCGGATGTCCTGTCCGCTCATATCGCCCCACATCCAGCTTGCAAAATCCAAGATCCTCAAATTCGTTCATATCGCGGTGCCTCCAAGCTCAAGCACTTTATTCATACTGCCGCTGCGGTAACCGGTTAGATCCATAGCAACATAGATGAAACCCAGCTCCTTCAACCGATCTGAAATAATAGCTGCGTGGCTAATGAGCGGCTCCATTGCGCGCGGTTCCACTTCGATCCGCGCGATATCGCCATGGCTTCTGACCCTGATTTGCCCAAACCCTAATGAGCGAATATAGCGTTCGGCTTCTCCGACACGTCCAAGCTTCTCGATTGTAATCGTCTCACCGTATGCAATTCGTGAAGAAAGACATGCAAAAGAAGGCTTATCCCAAGTGGGCAAACCGTGCTCACGAGACAAATCACGAATTTCGTCCTTATAAAGCCCCGCTTCCTGCAAAGGCCCCCGTACGCCGCGTTCCTTCGCCGCCTGAACGCCAGGCCGATGCTCGTTCATGTCATCAGCGATGAGCCCGTAGACGATCTGACGATAAGCTCCATCGCGAACGAATGGCTCAATATGCTCGAATAGACTCTTTTTACAGAAATAGCAACGGTTTGCATTATTCTCTTTGTAGCCAGGGATGCTTAATTCGGACGTTTCGATTACCTGATGTGTCGCCCCGATGCTCTTCGCCAGTTGAATCGCCGCTTCAAGCTCTTCCGTCGGGTAGGTTTCCGAGTCGGCCGTAACCGCCAAGACCCGCTCGCTTCCCAGCGTTTTTATTGCGGCATCCAGAAGAAAAGTACTGTCAACGCCGCCGGAGAACGCGACCACAACCGATTCCATTTCCGTCAAAATAGTTTGCAGCCTGCTGTATTTATCATGCATAGTAATGACACCGCCTCCAGTTAAATTCATCCAACCGACGTATGCTGCAGCTTCGATATTTCCCTCATGGGCTCTTTCAATCGTTCGTATAGGCTTAAATATAAAGGCAATATTTTTTGATAAAGCATATGATTCGTCAGATCAGGCTCATAAAGACTGCCCTCCTGCTCCTTCCACCTTAGCAGCGGACCCGTGCAGCCATCCATAGCGTATAACCCAAGCTGAGCGGCCCCAAGCCCTGAGCTTTCTACGGATTCGGGCACCCTTACAGGGACGCCAAGCATGTCTGCCAACATTTGGCACCATAAGACAGAACGCGCAAAACCTCCGGAAGCTCTTACCTCTCTTGGTTGTTGACCTGCTTGCTTCATTAAATATACGATTGCCGTAATCTGATACAGTACGCCCTCCAATGCCGCGCGAAGCATATCCGTTTCCTTATGTGCGAGCGTCAACCCGAACATGACACCTTTGGCCTCGGCATCCCAGAAAGGGGCACGCTCTCCCGATAAGAGAGGCAGAAAAAGCAGGCCGTTTGATCCCGGAGGAACAGCAGCAGCTAATGGCAGCACCTCGTCTATTGATTTCCCCGGGTAGAGACGATCCGAAATCCACTTCGCTACGATAGCTCCATTGTTGGAAGGTCCGCCTACGATCCAATGGTCATTCGTCAACGCGTAGCAGAACAGCTTTCCTTCCGCATCGAAGGCAGGCTGTTTCACGGTAGTCCGAACAGCTCCGCTCGTGCCGATCGTAACGGCAAAAACGCCTTCCTCAACAGCGCCTATTCCCAGATTGGCTAATACTCCGTCCTGTGCGCCAACAATGAATGGTGTATCCGCAGCAAGTCCCATTCGGTCAGCCGCTTGCTTTTTGAGCCCTACAAATCGCTCGGTAGATGGTACTAGCCGCGGCAGTTGATCCTCACGAATACCTGCCACCATTAAGGCTTCCTCATCCCATGTCAACGTTCGGAGATTAAATAATCCGGTAGCGCTTGCGATCGAATGATCCATCAGCAAAATGCCGAATAGCTTATTCAATACATATTCCTTTATCCCTGCAAAATAACGCGCGGACTCGAACAAATCCGGCCGCTCCTCCCTCATCCATACCAGCTTGACGAGCGGCGACATTGGATGGATCGGCGTGCCTGTTCGCGAATAAATCGATAAGCCTGATCCATCCGCTATCAGCCGCTCTGCCTGGGCAGCACTGCGCAGATCCGCCCAGGTGATGCTCGGCGTGAGCGGCACTCCGTCCGCATCCAGCAGGATCAGGCTGTGATTGGCTGAGCTGAAAGAAACACACTTTATTAGACCAGCCACTTTTTTTGTAACATGGCCAACAGAATCAATGACAGCCTCGCAGATGACATCGGGATCCTGCTCGGCATAGCCTTGAACTGGCGTGTGAAGGGGATATTCGATGGAGTGGCTGGCAAGTATCCGTCCGTTCAGGTCGACTGCCAACGTCTTTGTGCTAGTCGTTCCGATATCTATGGCGATGACGATTTGGACATCCGTATTCATTTGGGCAAATATCCTTCCTCGTCGAACTTCCACTCATAGGGCCCTTCCAAAATCTCGATACGCGGATTGCTTCTTGCCTCTTCAAGCAGCGATTCGGAAATCTCAATCGTTCCCAGATGCAGCGTATCCCGAATGCGAACCAGCTTGCATGTTGAATAATCTAGAATGTTACAGGTTTTGATCGCAGCTTTAATGGCATCACGATCATTCTCGAGCGTTGTCGCTTGTTTCGTCGGCGCACAGACCGTCGAGGTTAAACCATTCGCATAGGTAGCAGGCCAATCTGTCTTGCTTACTAATCTGCTAGTCGTGAAATCGGCTGTTCCAACTCCATTTGCATTGCCTTGGGACTCTGGCGTTAGATCGAGAACAACCATTTTGTTCACCTCAGGGCCACCGTGTGCGTAAGGCGTCGGATACCGGCCCGTAATATTTGGATCCGCTCCGTCACCACTGATGTTTTTACCAATGTAATCAATGACGAGAACGTCGAGATCGGTGAAAAAGATTTGCGGAAGCCGGCTCTTCGCTTCTACTAACAGCTCCTTCTCCCTTTCCTCCATCGTGTCCGTTCCGAGTACTTCAATCCGGCAGATTTGGTCATACGCGTTCTCTACGATAGCGACCCCGAACCGGATGGGCAGCTTCTCAATCATAACCCGAGCCATTGCCGGCACATTCTCAGCCATATACTTGAAGCCCAGCTGATGGCAGGCTTCTGCTCCTTTTTGCTTCCCTAGCCCGATCGAGATCATTTTCAACATGCCGCTTTCAACCGTCCCGCGAAAAGCCGTATGCGGTTTAATTCGATTGATGACAATGATCGCATCCGACTCCGTAGCGGCGATTCTATCACAATAAATCGGCAAGCCATTCGGCAGTCGATCAAGCTCTACGACCTCCATTGACGAACGAACCGGGCAGCCCATTCGCTCCTCGTCTATGCCGAGATGGGCAAGCACCTCCGTTTGCCCTTCTGCTGTCGCTCCCCCATGGCTTCCCATGCATGGCACAATGAAAGGCTCCGCCCCGATTCTTTTCAACTCGTCAATAACGGTCTTTGTCAGCTCATCGATTCGAGATATCCCCCGGCTTCCAACGGCCACTGCAACCTTCTGCCCCGCAGCGATCCCATTCATAGAATCTGCGGTACGCAGCCGCACGGTCAACTCACCGATGGGATCCGCCAGGATCGTGTCATCGAACGACTGGCGAATTTTCACCAGCTTCGGAATCGGCGTATGCTCGACTAATCTTCGAAGTAAATCACTCATATCGTCATCGCTCCAAATCCACCGTCAACCCGGATCATCGCTCCAGTGACAAATGATGATGCTTTGGCTGAAGCCAAATAAACGGTCGTGCCCTTAAGCTCCTCCGGATCTCCGAAGCGGTTCATTGGTGTATGCTTCATAATCGATTCCACTCGATCAGGCGATAAGATTTTTTTGTTCTGTTCTGCTGGGAAAAAGCCGGGAATGATAGCGTTCACTCTTACCTTGCTTGGAGCGAACTCTCTGGCCAAATATTGGGTCACGCTATTTACCCCTGCTTTCGATACCGAGTAAGTAAACACCCGGGAGAGCGGTGGTGCAGAGGACACGGAAGAAATATTGATAATCGAGCCGCCATCCCCTTGCTCGATCATTTGTTTGCCGAAAACTTGGCTGGCAAGTACGACGCTTTTCAAATTAACGTCCATAATGCGATCCCATTCATCCATTTCGAGATCGAAAAACGGTGTCGCGCTATTCGTCCCGGAGGCATTCACAAGCGTATCGACACGACCGCCCCATTGAAGCACTTCATTCAAAACCGACTGCAGCTCCGCTTTTTGGGTTGCATCCGCCTTCAAAGCAATTGCTGTGCCGCCATTGCCTTCAATCTGCTCGCAAACGAACCGGGCTTTTTCCATGTCTCTGCCGACGATCGCCACTTTTGAGCCTGCTTCTGCAAGCGCAGCAGACATGGCACTACCTAATACACCGTTTCCTCCGATAACAACCGATACGGTATTGTGTAATTCAAACATGAATTGGCCACCTTTAAAATCAAATTAACAACGTTGTTATTTTATGATATCCGAATAATCCATTGCTGTCTATACGATAAATATGCCGCTTTCATTTGCAAAAAAAGGATTCTATGATAAAGTGAACGACATCAATAAGAACTCGGACTAGTTCCTTCCGGAGGGAATTCATGGTAACGATTAAAGACATCGCAGACCGAGCAGGCGTCAGCTTCTCCACCGTCTCCAAAGCGCTCAGAGACAGCCCGCTCGTGCAGAACAAAACAAAACAGCATATCCTTTCGATCGCAAACGAAATGGGCTACCAGCCAAACCTCGCAGCACGAAGCCTCGTCTCCAGAAAAAGCGGGGCAATTGGCGTCGTTTGGCCATCTATTGAACGTGCAGCTCTTTCCTCCCTCATTACAAAGATCAATGAACAGCTTGAGAAAAAAGGTTATATCACCTTGCTATCGATAAGCCACTTGGAGTCGGCGATTGAAATTTTCCGCCGATACCAAGTAGATGCCATACTCGTCTTTGGAGACAGAGATAGCATTTCTAACTTTAGCAGCATAAGCCCGCTGCAAATTCCCATTCTCACCTACGGCGCTGCCGGATATACACCTTTCTCCACAGTTGACGTGAACCGTGGCCAAGCCGTTCGTCTTGCCGTTCGTCATTTGGCTCGATTGGGTCACAAAGATATTGCTTATATCGGCGAACCCCAGACACAAGATCCGTTGCAGACGGTCAAGATCGAAGCCTTTCGGGACGAAATCGTCCGTCTTGGCCTGCAGGACAGAGACGACGCGGTTCTCCAGATGAACGGCTTGGAGTTTCACGATGGTTATTTAGCCGCCCGAACGATGCTGGAGCAATCGCCTCGTCCTACAGCCGTTATCAGCGGCGGCATCGATCTGACGCGCGGCATACTTCGTGCCATAGGGGAGTATGGTCTCAGCGTTCCGCAGGATATTTCCGTTGTCAGCTATGACAATCTTCCTCAAATGGAAGACATCGGCGTACCGATGACAGTGGTAGGCGTTGCCATAGCGACCATATCCGCACATATCACAACGGCTATTCTCGAGCTAATCGATCAGCCCGAATCGCTTAAAACGGTATACTTGGAACCGGAGCTGGTTGTCCGCGCATCTACCTCTCAGCTGCTAGTGGAATGAATAGTGATTTAAACATTCGTTAACGTTTTTTGCCGCCTAAAGCGCAGCTATTAAACGAAATCTTTGCTAGCTGCGTTAGACTGTTTGGACAGTCCCTAGGTTAATCAGCAAGCTACGCATTCAAATGTTCTTCCGATCGCCATTGCTCGGGGATTCCTCTGAATCAACGAGCTATGGTAGGAATCCCCTCACAAAAGCGAACGCTGACGCTTCTCCAGAATCATTCGAATTGCTCCGCCTGCCGTTAACCTTTCTTATAATTGCAATAAAACACAAATAAAAAGAAGCCGACCCTCATTAAAATTGCGGTGCCAGCTGAGCTAT